>QNBQ01000228.1 GCA_003645735.1 Candidatus Poribacteria bacterium | reverse complement strand
CTGCCGCCGCTTGCCACCTACGCCCTGATGAGGGGGTATCCGGGGCTGGAGGTCTTGAGCGAGGTTCGGAACCTGGGGTCGCGCGGGATATGGGGCGATGAGATCGCCGCCGTGGGCCAAAATTACGTCGTCTACCGCGTCCCGCTCGATCCCTTCAAGCGGTTCGGCGGTTTCACCGCCTTCTGTTTCGGCCCGACCGATATAGGCGAGCCGGGCAGCCTGACGGAGATAAAGCTGATCAAAAGCACCGGCGCAAACAGCTTCCGGCCGCAACACAATCAAACGGGCGAGAGGGCGATGAGGACGCTGAGGTGGTGTCTGGAGCAGGGGCTGCAGCACGTCTTCAACACCGATGAGAAGTGGATACCGGACATCGTCGAGCATTTCGAGCTGTTGGCCCGCAAATGCGCCGATCTGCCGCCCGACGCGGTCGCATACGATCTTCTGAACGAGCCGGAGACGCGCGATCCCCGCGCTTATAACGCCCTGATCAGGAAGATCACGAACGCCATCCGTCGGGTCGATAAGACCCATCTCATCTACGTCGAGACGATCCCCCCGTGGGGACCGGGCGCCCAGCCCTTCCCAGAGGCGGCCTTCGAATCGCTCGAGCCGACCGGCGACCCGCTGACGATCTACAGCTTCCACGATTACGAGTTCCGCCTGCCCGAGCGGTGGCCGAACGAGGAGCACGATATCCGCGACATACTTCGCCGGTGGATACCGGTCTTCAGGTTCAGCATCGACCACCGCGTCCCGATCCATCTGGGCGAGTTCGGCGCCTTCGAGCAGACGAAGCAGGACATCTACCGGAACAGGTGCGCGATCACCCTGCTCATGGACTACTTCAAGATCTTCGACCAGTTCGGCTGGCATTTCCACTACTACTCGGACAGGGGGACGGTGAGGGTCAGGGCGGACGGGAGCCTCCAGGAGAGCCTGGTCCAGGAGGCGTTCCGCCGTTATTTCGCGAGGGGAAGCTTCAACCTCAACAGGTCCAGGGCGGGGAGGTGAGCCGTCAGAGGATCAGCCAGACGGGGCTCGACCAGGCCTGGGCGCCGGATGCACATGTCACGCGGACGTAATAGTATGCGAACTCGCCCAGGTATTCCGATGTGAGACGCCTATCGCCCAGGTCATCCCCGTCCACGAACCTCAGGCGGGCGTGCCACCCATCCGGCGAGAAGGCGTGGATCGTCTCGCCGTTTCGGACGATATCGATCGAGATGATCTCGCTTTCGGCGGCGACGGTCACGTCGATCTCGCGCGGCTCCCTCGGGTTCGGCCATTCGATCGAGCACCCCTGATCGACCCCGGCGACCCGCACGTCGAGGTATATCCGCTCCAGCGAAGTGGCGTAGCAGTTTCTGAAACGGATGGCGTCGAACACCGCCCGGCGGGTCAGCTCGTCGGCGAGGACCGCCGTCAACCCCGGCAGTCGATCGAGGTGGTCCTCCCCGAAGCCGGCCGGCATGGTGGAATGCGTGTCCGTCCCGGCGATGAACCCCAGCCTCAGCCCCCTGTTGAGCAGATCGACGGCGTAAGATGGGCCGGGATGGACCTTGTGAAGCGGGTTCGGATTGCCCCTGTATTCGCTCGTTCCCCATTTCGAGTGTATCTCGATCACGGGCATCAGCTCCTCGCCCGGGTAGATATCCGGGGTGATCTCGCCGTGTTTGCCCGCTCTGGTGGTGTGATGCGGGACGACGAAGAACTCCTCGCCCGGCCTGAGCATCTCGGAGAGCCTATCGCAGACCGTCTTGATCGTCCCGTTTTCGTAATCCTCGATGAAGGTTTCGATCCAGCGGATCATATAGACGTTGTTATCGCCGCCCGCCCCGCCTTTGAAAGACGCCTCGTAGCCGGGGAGGGTGACGAAATGAGGCGGGTCGTTGAAAAGCTCGCAGATCGCCATCCCCTCCCTCCATTTGCCCATCGTCCCCCTCCCGTTGGAGACGTGGTCGGTCGCCGATACCCAGTCCAGCCCGGCGAACCACCTGGCCGCCGCGTAGCAGAAGTTGAGCGAGCGACATCTTTGGGGATGGCAATCGCTTAGGACCGTGTGGACGTGCGGATCGCCCCAGAAGATCTGCTTGCCCTCCCTTTTGCAGATGACGGGGTTGCTCCTGAAGATCCGTTTCCTCCCGTTCAACTCCAGCTCGGCGCGGAACCGGTAGATCCCTTCCGAGGTTATCCTGATCCCCTCGATCTGGGCGACGGCGGGCTCACCTCTTTCGAAAGGGATCTCCATCTCCCGCGGCTCGGCGAATTCCGCCGTTATGCGCAGGACGCCGCCGAACTCGACCGAGGGATATCCCATCCCGTCCGCCAGGGCGATCTTCAACGCGAACCCCTCGCCCGGCCTGGCGACCGTCGGGGCGATCAAGATCGCTTTGGCCGGCTCTCCCCCCGGCGCTTCGATCGAGAGTATCTTCGAACACAGCTCCGGCGGGCGCGAGATTCGAACGGCCGACACACCCCTTCTCACCGCTTTCCTCCGACGTCAAGGCAGTTCAAATAGCTTGTGAAGCTTGGTATCGATCACGGAAAGGCCTCCCATCATCCGAGGAGTAAATATCCTCCTCGGGATCCTTCAAAAACTCGAAGGCCGGATTTGCCGCTGCCGCCCGGTACCACTCTTCATCGGTTATATCCTCCGATCGAAATTCCATCCGTGCTAGCCAGCGCTCTATTTCCTCCAGCTTATTCACAACACCGTCGAGTTTCCTGCTGATCTCAGCCATCATTGCGTTCATGTCGTCTAGCCTCTGTTTGAACACCGCTATCAGCTCTAGGTGTTCCTCCCTTGACAAAACCAACACCCCCTTCACCGCTGACGTATTCCCCTCGACGGTTGAGATTTTACCCTAACACTCGGGCGGCGGGCAAGGATCGCTCAAATGGGCCGGAGGCCGAAGAGGAATCTGACGGCGTTCCACCTCCTCACCCCCAGCTCGTAAAACAGCCAGGTGCCCAGAAGGGTTGAGACGCCCACGGCCAGGGCGTGGACGAGGAGCGGCGCGGCCCATCCGCGCATGTAATGCCCCACGGCGAGCATCAGCGGCTGGTGGAGGATATAAAACGGGTAGAACGCCTCCCTCATATACCTCAGGAACCGGTTTTCGAAGCCCAGCAACGCCCTGCCCGCCCCGAGGACCAGCGCGAGCCAGAGCCATGTCTCGAAGGCGCGCAGGGGAAGGGGGATCGGCCTCCTCAACGCCGCAAACACGCCGTTCAAGGCGATCAGCCCGATCCCCGCCGCCTTCCAATGCCTCCCGATCGCGTCCCACATCCCCTCCTCCGATCCGATCAGATAGCCGTAGACGAAACAGGTGATGTATTGGAAGCTGCGGGTCAGGTCGTTCACGATGTTCCAACCCCTGGCCCCCCGCTCCAGCCCGGCCAGGAGGGCCGTCCCGATCGCCAGCGGCAGCCCAAAAAGCATTATCACGCCCGGGGGCTCACACGCCCGGGCGAGCCGACCGATGAACGCCCGACCCCTCTCCCCCCTGAGGATGGCGAACAGGGGAAGGCAGAGCAGCGAGAAGACGAGCAGGTAATAGACGAACCAGAGGTTGCCTAAGAAGAACGTCCCCCTCATCCAGAGCAGCCTGGGGTAATCGTGGATCAGGAAGGCGATGAAGTTCCGGTAATGGCTCTCCTCGACCATCGGGCTCAGAGGGGGGAACCGCCAGTAGAAATGGTGGAAGGGCAGTATCACCAGGAGCGAGAACAGCAGGGGGATCAACAGCCTCCTCAGCCTGTTCAGGACGTATCCCTCTATCGACCTGAACCTGAGCGAGTAGGCGGTGTTCATCCCCGAGATGAGGAACATGACGTGCATGTGCCAGGGGTTGGCGAACATGGCGGGCAGGTCGATGATCGCCCGGCTCACCGCTCCCCTCTCGGCCCCGGTCATGTTAAACCGACCGATGAATACGGAGATGTGGTAGGGGATCAGGTGCAGGACTACGAAGACGCGGATCCAGTCCAGCTCGTGCCGCCTTCGAACCCTCATCTCCCCCTCCCCGGCGGGGGGAACCTCCCCCGGATCATCCTCTCCCACCGCATCAGCCGATCCATCTGCTCGGGCGTCAGGATCGCCCTCAATCTCTCGTGAAGCTGCGACATCGCCTCCCTCACCTCCTCGGGCGGCGGTGGGCCCTCGCCGGGCCGTCTGAGCTTTGACCACGCATCCTCGTATGCGCGGCGCAGCTCCGGGAGCTGCTCGTCCGACGGCCTCAGCTCGAAACAGATGAAGGCCCAGCTGGCCTCGAGCAGCCGATCGGGCGCCATCCCGGGGGGAGGTCCCGGCCCTCGCGGCCCCCTCGGGATCGTGAGCGCCTGAAACGCGAGGATCGCCGCCAGCCCGGCGGCTATGCTTATGGCGAAGGCCAAATCCCTCTTCATCATCCCTGAGGCCTCCAT
>QNBQ01000227.1 GCA_003645735.1 Candidatus Poribacteria bacterium | reverse complement strand
GTCCCCATCCCGTCTTGGTATCATAGACGGTGAACCGCGTCGGGGGGAAGCCGTGAGGTATGATATCGCTTCCAAGCGGTTGGTGGAGATAGGCAAAGAAGCGATACTGAGGTGGTTTTTGGGGATCGAGGTTGAATCGGCGGAGCTGATCGAGGAGCTGCCGAAGGAGACGGTATCGCTGAGAAGAAGCGATTTTCCGCTGCTTGTGAGGGACAAGGAGGGCGGGGAGAGGATCGTCCTGATGGAATTTCAAACCAGGTGGGAACCTGATCTGCCGCTTCGAATTCTCGAATACTTCGCCCGGTTCAAGTTGAAATACAGGCTGCCGGTGTTTCCCGTTGTGCTGCTTTTCAAACGGCATGGCGGGGTTGAGGAGGTTTACGAGGACGAGACGATTAGGATGAGGCTTCAAGTTGTGAGGATGTGGGAGATAGATGGCAGGGAGCTCATCGAAAGCGGTGAGGTCGCTCTTTACCCATTTGTTCCCCTTACCAGTTGCGAGGATGAGGATGTTATGGAGGCCGATCGGAGGATTTATAGCAGCGATTTGGAAAGAAGCGTCAAAAGCGATTTGCTGACAGCTTTGGCGATATTTGCTGGCTTGAGAAGCGAGGATCTGATGAGAAAGCTTTTCGAGAGGAGGAGGGATATCATGATCGAGTCGCCCGCCTATGAGCTGATAAGAAGGGAGGGGTTTGAGGAGGGTGTTAAGTTCGGCATGCTTGAGGATGCTCGCGATATGCTCCTCAACGTTTTGGAGGAGCGGTTTGGAGTGGTTCCCGTTAGGATCGTGGAGGCGGTTAAGGGGATAAACGAGCGGGAGGTGCTGAGGGGGCTGCTGCGCAGGGCGATCAAGTGCGTTTCCCTGGAGGAGTTCGAAGGAATACTGCGTGAGGCGATGAAATAAAGGTGAGGGTTTGAGGAAACCGTTGCCGGGCGCTATGAGAAGAGATTTTCTGCTGCTTGCGGTTGCCGTTTTTTGTTTGAACGTCGGGTTCGGCATTTACTTCGCCACGTTCAACAACTTCATAGTCGAGCGGATAGGGATCAGGCCCGAGGAGCTGGGCTTCATGGAGGCGGTGAGGGAGGTTCCCGGGCTTTTAAACGCCGGTTTCAACGCGTTGGTGGCCTTCGCCCCTGCCCCGCTTATAGGCGGTTTATCGCTGATGTTGATGGGTCTGGGGATGGGGTTTTACTCGCGGGTTAAGACCCTTCCCTGGCTGGTCGCCTCGTCGGTCACCTGGAGCGTGGGCTTCCACGGCTGGCTGCCGCTTGAGGGGACGATGGCTCTGAGGTTCTCGGAGGAGGGGAGGAAAGGGGGGAGGATAGGTCAGCTGAGGAGCGTGGGAGGGCTGGCGAATCTGGCGGGGTTGGCGCTGGCCTCCTCGGTCGCGCTCATCGATTATTCCGGCGTCTATCTGCTGGCGGGCCTGATCATCTCGCTCGGCGGGGCAGCGATCCTCTTCGCATCCTGGGAGGGGAAGGGTGAGGGCGTGAGATTGCTGTTGAGGCGTAGATACGCCCTCTACTACCTCCTCAACCTGCTCCAAGGGTGCAGGAAGCAGATCTTCGTCGTCTTCGCCGTCTTCGTCCTGGTCAAGGTCTACGCGGCCTCGGTAGGGACGATCATCGCCCTGAGGATCATCAACCAGCTCCTGACGATCCTCCTCAGCCCCGTGCTGGGAAGGATGGTCGATCGGTATGGGGAGAGAAAGATGTTGAGCTTAAGCTACGGCTGCTTGGTTCTGGTCTTCCTGGGATACGCCCTCATACACAACCCGCTCGCCCTCTTCGTCCTCTATACCCTGGACAACCTCCTCTTCTTCGGATCGATCGCCTTGACGACCTACGTCAACAGGATCGCCCCGCCGGATGAGATAAGGCCGACGCTCTCGATGGGCGTGACGATGAACCACGTGGCCGCGGTTTTAACCCCGCTTTTCGGGGGGCTGATCTGGAGGGCGACGAGCTACGAGCCGATCTTCCTGGCAGGGGCGGCCATTTCGCTCATCTCACTCATCGCCTCCCGGTTCATACCGGAGCGGAGGTTCTACCTTGACCGCTCGTCAAAGCCGTGTTAGAATGATTCCGAGGAACGGAAGTTTCGAGGTGGGCGTGATGAACGAAAGGCTTGAGGAGAGGGTGGCTAAGGTCGAGGGGATACTCGATCAGATGGACAAACGCCTGGGAAGGGTCGAGTCGGAGCTTAAAGAGCTCAGGGAGGAGCTGAGGGTCGAAATAAGGGCCTTAAGGGAAGAGATGAGGGCTGAGATAGGTGTTTTGAGGGACCAGATAGGCTCGCTGAGGGCGGAGATGATGGCTGGGTTCCAGAGAGTGGAGGAGCGGTTTCGAGTGATGGAGGAGCGTTTTCAAAAGATGGACGATCGGTTCTATAGCTTCATGAAGTGGATCATAGCGGCGTTGATAGGGATGTGGGGGACGTTGATGGCAGCGATTTTAGCCCTCCTCTTTAAAGGGTGATCGGATAAGCCCCTCCTCCTCGAGGAACTCGAAGAACTCATCGATTCCCTCCGGCGCCTTCCCCAGCTCGATCCTCACAAGCTCCGCGATTTGCCTTACCGATCTGGCGCCATCCGCCCACCACCAGGCTGCCAGATATGGCCCCCACCACCTGGGGCTGCTTTTGACAACCCTCCACCTCTCGGGCGGGACGGAATCCAAGGTCAAGGGGCCGACGACCGATCTCACGGGGCCGGGGCCGTCCGGCGGGGGAAGCTCGACCTCAAGCAGCCTCCCGACCTCCCCCGGCAGCCGTCCCCTCCCCTTCCCCGCCAGCTCGGCCAACTCATCTACCTCGAGCGATGCCAGCAGGTAGGCGGTCGAGGCGACCAGGACGGTCAGATCCCTCAGCGAACGCGGATCGACCTTGTCGGGCGTGTCCTCGCTGTTGTGCCAATACTCCCCGCCGTCGCCCATCTCAAACCACAGGTTCGGAACCCCTATCATCGGCTCGCACAGAAAGTTATCGCCCGCGAGCGAATACCTCTCAAACCGAAGCTTCTCCGGTATGCGAACGACCTCGTTATAGAAAACCGAGGCTATCTCGGCCACCGCCCCATCCACCGGCGACCTGCAGCAGAGCGGGTCCAGGTAAACCGTCAGAGCGGAATCGCTCGATTCATAGTCACCCGCCCCGCCGTCCACGTTCAGGGCTGCGAACGTCTTATTCTTGATCGCGTCGAGGTTTTTCGACACGTATGCGATCGTCCCATACGATTCGGGCATCAACAGCAGCCTGATCGATCTGCGGGGCACGGGCAGCTCGCCGGAGCTGATAAGCTTGTGGAGGACGCGGGCCGATTCGAGCAGGACGGCGGCCCCGGAGGCGTTGTCGTTAGCCCCCTGCTCGTTTATGTGTGCCGTCAGGAGAACCTCCTCATCCGAGCGGCCTTCGATGAGGCCGACGGCGTATAGCAGCTCACCCTCGTAGATCTCTGTCGAGACGAGCGCCTTGACCCTGACCCTCCCCTTCGAAACCAGCTCCTTAAGCCGTTCCCCCCTGCGGGGAGGGATCATGATCCCCCACAGCCTTGAGTGATGGGCGTGCATCGCCCACCCGCCCGGGGAATCGCTCCAGGTGTTCACCCATTGAACCGCGTCCGGCAGCCCCTTCCCCTTGACCCAATAGCTGACGATCCCAAGCCCGCCTTTACGCGCGACGATCGGCTTCAGCCGGGCGGGGTTTGAAGGGGTGAGGACCACCTTCCCACTCAGATCTATCCCCTCAAGCTCCTCCGGCTCTCCCTTTTCCAGGGCCAGGAGCTCCCCCTCAACCCCTTCGGGCGGCGTCGAGTCGCTCCACATGACGAGGCCGCAGGGTGGGTCGAACTCGACCGAGGCGACGACCCTCTCCCCCTCGGGAAGCGGTGGATCGATCACCTCCAGCCTCCAGGCGTGCGGCTCCCAGCAGAGGGGGGTTATCCAGTCCTCGATCCGGGTTTTGCCGTCGGCGGGAAAGGGGACGGTCTGGGAGCTGATCCCGAAAAGCCACAGCTTATCGGCGCAGAACTCCGCCGTCTTCCTGTATCCGTCGAAGCTGGACCACCTATCCCTGTTGAAGATCTCCGCCATATACCCCCAGGCCTCGTCACCTGAAACCTCTTTCGATATCAGCTCGATAACCCCCTTCACGTCGATCATGGGCTCCCCCCGATAGACGAAGTGCGTCCTAATTTATATCAGAGGCGACGAGGGGACGTCAATTGAGAAGAGCTTGACCGCTTCCCAGGGCTGTGATAGAATGGTTTGGGGAGCTCGAAGAGAGGTTAGCCCTTCAAGGATTGAAGGGATTTGGAGGCCATGAAAGCCGATGAGATGAGAAACATCATCGAAGCGCTGCTGCTCGTGGCCAACAACCCTCTCAAACCCTCCCAGGTGGCGGAGCTGTTGGGAGCGGATGAGGGGGAGGTC
>QNBQ01000226.1 GCA_003645735.1 Candidatus Poribacteria bacterium | reverse complement strand
GATCGCCCCGGTGAACAGGACGCTGAGCGTCGAGGAGGCCAGCAGCGAGAAGAGGATCCCGACCGAAGCTATGAGGGCCAGCCCGATGTATGTCAGGAGGATCGCCTTCAACAGGCCCAGGTGAAAGGAGTATCCCCTCAGGAGCAGAACGCCGGCGAAGACGGCCGACATAAGCAGGACGTCCAGCCCCACCACGGCGCAGACGCCCAGGTATTTGCCCAAGAGGTATTTCCACCTGCGGATCGGCCTGTAGAGCATCGAGTAGATCGTCCTCCGCTCGAGCTCCCTCCGGATCGACCCCGTGCTGAGCAGTATGGCCGTCAACGCGCCTATGAGCGATATGGAGGCCAGCCCTATGTCCTTCATGAACTTCTCCCTCTGTCCGATGCTCAGCTCGCCTATGAGTATGGATGCCAACACCAGCAGCGATCCGAAGACGAGCAGGTTCAGGAAGACCTTATCCCTGATCCCCTCCTTGATCGTCGCCATCGCCACCGCCTTAATCGGCCTCATCCCCCTCACCCCCCTTCACCATCCTGGCGAACCCTTCCTCCAGGTCGCCCTCTCCTATCACATCCTCAAGCCTCCCGACGCCCAACAGCCTGCCCTTCGACAGTATGGCGACCCTATCGCATATCGACTCGACGTCGGAGAGTATGTGGGACGAGTAGATGACGGTTTTGCCCTCCGATTTGAGCCTGAGGATCAGCTCTCGCATCTCCTTCCTGCCTATGGGGTCCAGCCCCGAGGTCGGCTCGTCCAGTATCACCAGCTGCGGGTCGCCGATCAGCGCCTGGGCGATGCCGATCCTCTGAAGCATACCCCTCGAAAACTTCTTGAGCCTGACGGATGCGAACTCCTCAAGCCCGACCATCTCCAGCAGCTCGCCGATCCTCTTATCGGCCTCCCTCCCGGGGAGCCCGATCAGCTCGGCGTGCAGCCTCAAAAACTCCTCGGCGGTGAGGTGATCGGGGAGATAGGGCGATTCGGGCAGGAAGCCGACTCCCCTTCTGGAGAGCGGATCGGAGATCCTCCTGTCGAAGATCCAGGCCTCCCCTTTGGTCGGCTTTATGAAGCCCATGAGGATTTTGAAGGTCGTCGTTTTGCCGGCGCCGTTCGGCCCCAGGATGCCGAATATCTCCCCCTCCATCACCTCCAGGCTCAGATCCCGCAGCGCGACGATCGGCTTCGACCAGGGTCCGTTCCTGTATATCTTCGTCAGGCCGACGGCTCTGATCGCCGTTCTCATCGCCCTCACCTCCCCTCACGGCTGCTTGAGCAGCACCTCGCCGAGGTGGAAGATCGGCATGTAAAGCCCCAGCAGCAGGCCGCCGACTATCACGCCGACGATCAGCGTCAGTATCGGCGTCAGAAGCCCGCTGAGCCTCTCTATCGCCCTGTCGATCTCCTCCTCGTATATCTCCGATATCTTCTCCAGCATCTCCGGCAGCTTGGCCGCCTCCTCGCCGGAGGAGATCATCTGGATGACCATCGGCGGGAAGATCCCGCTTTCCGCAAGCGGTTTGGAAAGCGGCATTCCCCTGTTCACCTCGTCCTTCGCCCTGTTTAAAACCTCGGCCAGTATGACGTTTTTGGAGGCGGCCGCCACTATCTCCAGCGACAGGAGGTAATCGACGGCGTTTTTCAGGAGCAGCCCCAGCGTTCTGGCGAAATGGGCTATGGCTATCTTCCTGATCAGCGGGCCGAAGAGCGGCATCTTGAACTTGAGCTCGTCCCACACGCGCCTTCCCGTCTCCGTGGAGATGAGCTTCTTGAACCCGAAGGCCAGGACGGCCATCCCCGCGAAGATCGCCAGCCCCCAGATGCCCTGCATCATCCCGCTCAGGGCCAAAAGGAGCTGGGTGGGCTTGGGAAGCTCGGAGATGCCGGCGTAGAGATCCACGAACTGCGGGACTACGAATTTGATGAGTCCGAAGCACAGCAGGACGGCGAACCCGAGCGTCATCAGCGACGGCATGATCGCCGTCTTCACTCTGTTCTTTATCTTCTCCTTCCTCTCCAGGTCGGCCGCTATGTCGAGCAGGGCCTTCTCATACGAGCCGCTCGTCTGGGCGGCCTCGACCATGCTGATGTAGAACCGGTCGAAAACCCTTGGGTGCTCCCTCATCGCGTCGGCCAGCGACTTCCCCTTCTCAACCTCCTCCCTGATCCTCCCTATAACCTCCTTCAGGGTGACGTGGTCGGTCTGCTCCTCCAGTATCGAGAGGCTCGTCACGATATCTATCCCCGCCTCCAGCATCATCGCGAACTGGCGGGTGAAGAGGATCAGATCCTTGTGTTTGACCTTCGGCTTGATTATGGTGATGCTTTTGAGGCGCGAGGCGAACGATCCCCTTTCGGGCTCCACCGGCGAGGCGGATGTGACCAGCAGCCCCTGTTCCCTGAGCCCTCTGACGAGCGATGAGACGGTCTCGGCCTGGGCGTATCCCTTCCTCACGGCCCCCTTCCCGTCGCGCGCGACGAACCTGAAGGTGGCCATCCCACATCACCTCCCCCTCAGAACCTCCGAGATGAATATCTCGACCACCTTGGGGTCCAGCTCTTTACCGGCCATCCCTTTGATCCTCTCTATGACCTCGCTCCTGCCCTTGCCGCTTATGGGAGCTTTGAGCAGCAGCTCCTCGTATCTTTCGGCCACCGAGACGATCCTCGCCCCGAGCGGTATCTCATCGCCCTTGAGCCCGTCAGGGTATCCGGTCCCGTCGTAGTTTTCGTGATGGTGCCTGATTATCGGCACGGCGGAGCTGAGCATTTTGATCTCCTTGACGATGTTCGCGCCCCAGATCGGGTGCTGTTTGGCGTTCTCCCAGGGGTCCTCCGATCCGAACTCCCACCCCAGTTCTTTGTATTCCAGTATGCCTATGTCGTGCAGGACGGCCCCGTAGTACAGCTCCTCGCCCTCCACATCCATCATCTGTCCAATAAGGGTCGATATCAAAGCCACCCTCCAGCAGTGGCCCGGGAACATCATGTTCGCCATCACCCCGACCGTCTCTATCGCCTTGACGAAGATCTCTATCGAGTTCGAGAAGAAGTTCCTGTATTCCTCCATCCTCTCCGCGTTTCTGAGGGCGATGGCCGCCTGGCTGGACAGCATGCTCAACAGCTGGAGATCCTCCTTCGTGAAGCCCTCCTCCCCCAGCTTGTTGACCACCTCCAGCACCCCTATGACCTTCCCCTCAAGCTTTATCGGCACGCAGAGCAGATTTCTGGTCTTGAAGCCGGTGATCTTGTCTATGGTGCCCGTGAACCTGGGGTCGGACTCCACGTCGTTCACCAGCGCCGGCCTGCCGTTTTGAGCCACCCACCAGGCCACCCCGTCGCTGACCGGTATCCTCCTGAGGATCGGGGCCGTTTTGCCGCGGGAGACTTTGAAGTAGAGGTGCGATCTGTCCTCGCTGAAGATCAGGATCGAGCTGCCCTCCGCCCTCGCCAGCTTGCTGGCCAGGGTCCCGATCTTCTGGAGAAGCCTGTCCACGTCGTCCGTGTCGCGGAACAGATCCGATATCGCGTCTAAAAGCTCAAGCCTCCTCTCGGTCATACCCATCACTCCAGCGTCCTGCTTATGACCTCCTCGACGGTGGTTATCCCTTTGAGCGCCTTTTCAAACCCATCCTCCCTCAACGTCTTCATCCCCTTCGCCTTGGCCGCCTCCTTGATCTCGTTCGCCGTGGCGCCCTTTGCGATCAGCTCCCTTATCTCGTCGTCAACCACCAGCAGCTCGTGTATGGCCGTCCTGCCCTTATAGCCGGTGTAGTTGCACTCCTTACAGCCCTTACCCCTGTAAAGCGGCCTTCCGTTCAGCTCGAAGCCGTATCTTCGCAACATCTCCGCCACATCGTCGCCCGGCTGATACTCCTCCTTACAGCGGGGGCAGATCGTGTGGACGAGCCTCTGGGCGATGACCAGCAGGAGCGAGTCGGCCACCAGAAACGGGTCGATGCCGAAATCGACGAGCCTCGTGACGCTGCTGGGGGCGTCGTTTGTGTGGATCGTGCTGAAGACCAGGTGCCCCGTCAACGCCGCCCTGACCGCTATAGCGGCCGTCTCCTGATCCCTCATCTCGCCGATCATGATCACGTCCGGATCCTGCCTCAGGAAGGCCCTCAAAACCCTGGCGAACGTCAGCCCTATCTCCTCCTTCACCTGCACCTGAACTATCCCCTCGATGTTGTATTCGACGGGATCCTCGACCGTCAGGATCTTCAGCTCAGGCCTCTTTATCGTGTTTAGGGCGGAAAAGAGCGTGGTGCTCTTGCCGCTGCCGGTCGGCCCGCTGACCAGTATCATCCCATACGGCTTCCTTATCATCTCCTCGAAGATCCTGAGGTTCTCCTCGCTGAACCCCAGCTCCGAAAGGGGCATGATGGCCGTCGACTTGTCCAGTATCCTCATGACGACGCTCTCCCCGAAGATCGTCGGTATGACCGAAACCCTCAGCTC
>QNBQ01000225.1 GCA_003645735.1 Candidatus Poribacteria bacterium | reverse complement strand
TGGTTATGCCGCTCAGCGGCATGCCGGTTATCCTCATGATCTCGATAGGGCTCATCTCCTGAGCGATCTCCTCGGCGATCCCCTCGGCGCGCGAGTCGAAGGTCGTTATGGCCGTATCCAGCATCTCGCCGTCCTCCGTGACGGGGGTCACGGCCTCCCCCTGTGAGGCGACGGCCAGCGCCTCGACCGGGTCGTTCCTCGTCTTGGAGGCTACCTCTCTTATCGCGTCGGCGACCCTTTCCCAGACGAGGTTGGAGTCAAGCTCCGACCAACCCGGCCTCCTGTGTATGAGCGGGTATTCCCTGTATGCGTGGGCGATTATCCTCCCCTCCAAGTCAAAAGCTATCACCTTACACCCCGTCGTCCCCAGATCTATCCCCATCAAGCTCATCCCACACCCCCTGACCTCAAAACCTGTCCATTTTCCAGATGAAGGGATATCCCCAGGGGAAGAGGGCGTTTAAGGCTTCGACCTCCCTCCGGCCCGCCGGAACTCCGTTTTCCGCCAGTATCACCTCGACCGGCTTGTAGCCGAAAACCATCTGCATCAGGGCCTTCTGGGGGAGCGAGAGGTTCACCTCCACCTTCCCCGGCGAGTCGGACACCAGCTCAAGCTCCGTCCTCCCGAGCTCGGTTTCGATCCTCAACGCCACCCCCATCCCCCCACATCCGGAGGCGATCAGCCTTCTTTCGAGCTCGGGAGCTATCTTCTCAAGCAGCCTTCTTTGATCTATGATCCTCCCCATGCATCCGCCGCTTTTCCTGTATCTCACCCTCACCTCCGCGCCGTATTTGATCGAGGCGAGTGAAAAGGGGTGATCGGGCGGCACCGATCCGCGGATCTCGTCGAGGCCGCTCGAGCGGGCCAGCTCACCGAGCTCGGCGATGGCCATCTCGTAAAACCGAACATCCTCCCCTCCCACCTCCACGAGCTCCAACGCTTCTCCCCCGAAGTTCACACCTATGTATCCCCTCCCCTCCTCGTGAAGCAGGATCAGATCGGGCTTATGCGGCAGCCACTCCCAGATCCCCTTCCGCCGCAGAATGATGCCCGTCCTCCCCCTGTTGGAGGCGTGGTATATCCTGAACATCTCGTCGAGATCGCCCTCACCCTTCATCTCCCTGAAGCCCTTCCATGTCCTCTTATCTATCGAGCCGGCTTGCAGGATCAGCTCGTAATCGGGCATGACCGGGGCGTATCCGAACCGCTCGTAAAACCCCTCTATGCCGAACAGGATCGAGAGGTCGAACCCGTTTTCCGCCATGACCTCAACGCATCTCCTCAGCACCCGCGATGCGTATCCCTTCCCCCTGTGCTCCGGATCGGTCGCGACGCCCATGATCCCGCCCATCCTCACTTGAGCCGTCCCCACGGACATCTCATACTCGATTATCTGGGCCTTCGAGACGATCCGCCCGTTCAGCTCCGCTACGATGCACAGATCCCACCTCAGATAAGGGCATCCGAGGTAAGCCTTTTTCAACAGCTCGTAAAGCTCATCAGCCCTTTCGCCTCCGAAGGCGACCGCGGTGAGGCGGGACACCTGTTCCAGATCGTTCTCATCCCTCATAGGCCTGATGACGACCATTCACTACCTCCGACTCTCGTCGATTCAGGCTTAAATTATAGGCATTTGCGCCGTGAGGGGCAAGCCGGCAGCCCTCGATCCGGGGGAATTGACTAACCGAGGCGGCTATAGTAAACTTAACCGGTCGGGAAACCGAGAGGAGGGAAGTGGTGTTGGGATGAGAAAACTAGCCGTTTGGCTTGTGTTGATAGCGATGGCCATCTCCTCCGCCTCCGCCAAGGAGGTATACAGCCTGTTCGGCAAGCTGTTCCTCTCGGGGAGGGTCGAGTATGACTTCACCGAGAGGAGGGATTTCCTGGCGGAGAGGCCCGAGGAGAGGGAGCAGATCTATGTGGAGCAGAACAAGTTCGATTTCGACCGCATATTCCGCAAGGGGTTCAGGAGCGTGCTGACGATCGAGGAGACGGCCGGCAACATAAGGAACATACTGAGCCTCGGCGACGTGCCGACCACGTTCACCTCCTACACGTTCGACCAGCCCGATCTCTCCGGGGTCAGGTGGGATGTGCGGACGGAGAGGCAGGATCTGATGGTGCTGATCGTGCCCGGCCCTTTGAACCCCGTCATCGGCCAGGACGTGAAAAGCTCGGGGGTGGGGCTGAGGCTGTTGAGGAGGATGGACAACACGAAGCTCGGCCTCTCCTGGTATTTCAGGAAGACGCCCGTCTACGGCGTCGATCTGGAGTCGAACTTCGCCAACTACGGGATCAAGGCCGAGCTCGCCCTCACACCCAAAAGCTCGCCCGACAGGACGCCTGAGGGGAGGATGAGGTCCTCCGCCGCCGTCTTCAAGATGTTCAGGACGATAGGGAACGCCATAGTCCAGCTCAAAGCGTTCAGGATAGGCGACCGATACGACGCCTCCAGATCGGTGGCCGATAACGACGACCAGGACAGGTTCACCGACAACACCCCCGAGGACTCCCCCTCCCACATCATCCCGGGCAACCTGGACAAAAACGACAACGGCGTCTTCGACTACGAGGACGATATCCTGCTCTTCGACGTGGACGAGGATTTCCTGGACGAAAGGGACGTCAACAACAACGGGATAAGGGACGAGGAGGAGAACGACCACGACCCAAACTACGAGTTCGACGTGGGGCTGATGGGCCTGCAGCTGTCGGCCCAATACAGGGTGAGGAGGGAGGGCATCTCCACAAGCGCCGACCTCGGCCTGGACTACATGTCCAAGCTGAGGACGGATCGCAGATCCGCAAAGATCTACTTCAGCATCGCCCACCGAAGGCCGATCAAGGACGGATCGCTCGTCGTGGAAAACGAGTTCAAATACGTCAAAGATCGGATACCGGACGACACATGGCATTTCGCCGGGACCATCTCCAAGGACGAAAAGGATCTCCTGGAGGGCCATCCGGAGATAAGGGAGCTGATGGATAAAGGGATGATCGAGTTCTTCCCGATAAGGGGCGGTTATGAGGTGGAGGTCAAAAGGGAGGATCCGCTGCTTTACCAGAACGACCTGGTGAACACGGCGAAGATCACCTACGAGAGGACCTTCAGGAAAAAGCTGCTCATAACCCTGAGGGGCAAGCTCCAGCTCGATTTGGACTTCGAGGGCGAGGACACCCATTACGAGGTCGGGATTTTCAAAGCGAGCTACAGGTTCCGCCCCTCCAAATCCCTGGAGATCATCCCACAGTATAAGTTCGCCGCCCGAAACGGGTTCAAGATGGTGGAGGAGGTGCCGTGGGATCTGTTCGTCGTCGAAAAGAAGAAGGAAGGCGAGGTCGAGCGGAGGATCAGGCTCAGGAAGCTTGTTCAAACCGAAGTGCGGGATCTGACGAACCTCTTCATCATCAAAACGGTCTATCAGTTCACCAAGACGATCAAGATAACCGGCGGGATACAGTGGTGGATCTACGACGACCGGCTCGATCCCACGGGCGAAAAGGACTTCGTCAGGCAGGCGATCCTGGCCGAGCTCGAAAAACACTTCATCGCCTACGAAAAGGACATGTTCCTCCACATAGGCCTCAAATACATCGACCAGAGGGCCAAAGGGAAGTTGAACGACCAAAACTTCATGGAGACGTTCGTGAGGGTGTTCGCGAAGTTCTGAGGGGAGGGATCGGCGATGGAGAGATACAGATATTTCGATCACACGGCCGATTTGGGCGTCGAGATATACGGCGGAACGCTTAGGGATCTCTTCCAAAACGCCATCGACGCGCTGGTGGAGACGATGGTGGACGTCTCAACGGTCGATGAGAGGGAAGGGGTGGAGGTGGAGGTCGAGTCCGACTCGCTAGAAGAGCTGTTCGTGGATATGTTGCGCGAGGTGATATTTCAGCACGAGGTGAGGGAGATGTATTTCAAGAGGGGCGAGCTGAAGGAGTTCGAGGAGGGCAGAAGGGTGAGGTTCACGCTGTGGGGCGAGCCGATCGACCTCAAAAAGCATTCCCCGAGGATTCACGTCAAAAACGTCACGTATCACAACCTGGAGATCAAGAAGCTGAACGGCGCCTGGAGGGCGAGGGTGATATTCGACGTTTAACGCATCTCCGCTCGTGCTCCAACAGCCTCCTCTTCATCTCGATCCCTCCCGGGGCGGTGAACCCCTTGAGCGTCCCGTCCGAGCCGATCACCCTGTGACAGGGGACGATGAGCGGGAGGGGGTTTCTCGCCAGGGCCATCCCCACCGCCCTGAAAGCCCTGGGCGAGCCTATCGTCCGGGCGACCCATCCATAGGTCCTGACCTCGCCGTATGGTATCGCCCGAACGGCCTCCCAAACCTTTCGCATGAAGGGGGTGCCGAGGCTCAGGTCCAGCTTGAGGTCGAACTCGACCCTCTCCCCCAGGAAATAGCGACGCGCGAGCTCGATCGCCTCATCGAACCCCTCATCGACCCCGATCC
>QNBQ01000224.1 GCA_003645735.1 Candidatus Poribacteria bacterium | reverse complement strand
TCCCTAGAGATAGGGCCGGAGGGCGTGGAGAACGTCAGCGGCTGGGGGTATCTGCTGGACGCCGTGGAGGAGGGGACCTTCTCCCCCCGGAGCTGGGGCGATTTCGGGAGCCTCCCCACGGGCGGGGACGGATATGAGGCGGTCAGGATCGTCGAAGCGATAACCAAATCGGCGGAGAAAGGGGAGGTGGTTGAGCTTTCATGAGCGACGAGAACGTCGCCAAAATCTGGGTGAGGGTAGCTTTCTCACAGGATTCGGTCTACGGCATATCCAACTGTTACGCGCGCCTATCCATACCCCTCGATTCCTTCCTCAGATCGGCCACCGATAGGTTCCTGATACTGGAGGACGTGGTCCTGCCGATCCACTCGGAGGAGGACAGGAGGAAAAGCGTCACCTTCGGCGAGGTAACGCTCACCCCGATGAAGAACCTCCAGCGGGCCTTCCCCGGCTCGACCGGCAAGCTCTACGTGAACGTCTTTCAGATCACCTCGATAATGCCCCTCGACCCCAACTCCGAGATCGTCAAGACGCTCGAGAGGATAACCAGCCTCTCGGTCGTGGAGTCCTCCAAAAAGGAGTGATAGGGGATGCTCTACCTCGCCACGCTCAGCCGAAAGGAGGAGGCGAAGGGGTTGGTTTTGACGCTCACGAGGGAGAGGATCGTCGGGCTGCGCAACCTGCCCGACCTGTGCCCCTCCAGGAGGCTGATCTCCAGATACAGATCGGGTTCGATCTCATGGGAGGAGTTCAAGGAGGGGTATCTGAACGAGCTGAGGGAGGAGTATAAGAGGTCGAGGAGCAGGCTGAGGGGCCTGGCCGAATACGCCGCCGAAAAGGACGTCACCCTCCTCGTCCCGGACGATGACTTCCACGTCGGATACCTGAGCGTGCTGGGGGACGCGGTCGACGCGATATGGAGGAGGAAAGGGGTGGGGATCAGGGTTCAGAGGCTGTTCGAGGAGAGGGCGATCGCCGAGCCGGAGGTGACCGCGCCGCCAAAGGAGGTCGAAAGGGCCGAAAGGGCTGGGAGGGAGCCGGTCCAGGAGCTGCTCATCCCGCCGAAAGGGGAGAGGGCCACCGCCCGAGCGCGGATCCCCGAGCCGTATTCGAAGATCCCCTCCCTGAGGGAGGAGGCGGTCAGGTGTGAGTTTTTCCAGCCCAAACCCGGCTCGCCCGCCGAAAGAAACTGCTACTTCTGCCGACACTTCGACCCGCGGATATACGCGTGCATGAAGAGGGAGATGTTGTTGGTCGAGTATGAGTGGGCCGAGCCGGAGATCTAGCTCAGCGCCTCGTTCATGCTGCCCGTCCTGTAGCCCTGCAGATCGACCGTCACCCAGGTGTATCCCAGCTCCTTCAGCTTGCGGGCGACCCGCTCCCTTATCCCCGCCGATGCGAGCCTCTCTATCCCGGACGGTTCGACCTCTATCCTCGCGAGCTTCCCGTGATGTCTCACCCTCACCTGTTTGAACCCCAAACCCCTGATGAACCGCTCCGCCTCGCCGACCATCCTCAGCTCCTCGGGGGTTATCCTGTGGCCGTATGGGAACCTGCTGGCGAGGCAGGCCATGGAGGGTTTGTCCCAGGTGGGCAGCCCCATCTCCTTGGACAGCTTCCTTATCTCCTCCTTCCCCAGCCCGGCCTCCTTGAGCGGGCTTACGATCCCCAGCTCCTCGGCGGCCCTCATCCCCGGCCTCCAATCGCCCACATCGTCCGCGTTGGAGCCGTCCACCACGTGTTTCAACCCCTCCTCTCCGGCGATCTCCTTGAGCTTGGAGAACAGCTCCATCTTGCAGTAGTAACACCTCTCGGGCGGGTTCGAGGCGAAGGCCTCGTTACAAAGCTCATCGGTGCGGATCAGCCTCCACCTCGCCCCCAGCGACTCGGCCAACGTCCTCGCTCCTTCGACCTCCTCCCTGGGGTAAAGCTCAGACTCGGCGGTGACCGCCAGGACGTTCTCCCTGCCCAAAACGTCCAGACAGACCTTCAACAGAAAGGTCGAATCGACCCCTCCCGAAAAGGCCACCAGAACGCTTTCAAGCCCTCTAACTATATCCCTGAGCCTCTCAAGCTTATCCGCCGCCATCCCATCCTCCGTTTCTCCCATCGGTTTCATATGAGATTATAATCCCGGCCCCGTCCCGGAAGCAAACCGGATCGAGTTGACCGCGCCCCGCCGACGGGGTATTATAAGGGTGAGGGGTGAGGGGATGAGGATCGAGGAGATAGGGGAGTTCGGGCTCATAGAGAAGATCGCCTCGATGTTGAGGGCGAGGTCGCCGGAGGTTTTGAAGGGGATCGGGGATGATGCTGCGGTGATCGATCTGGGGAACGGCAGGGCTCTCATACTGACGATCGATACCTTGGTGGAGGGGGTTCACTTCCTCAAGGGGGCCTGCCCGGCCCGATCGATAGGTTACAAATCGATGGCGGTCAACGTAAGCGACGTAGCCGCCATGGGCGCCGAGCCAAGGTATGGAGTCGTCTCCATCTCCATTCCCGCGGGGACGGAGGTCGAGCTGATCGAGGAGATCTACAGGGGGATCGAGGAGATGGCCTCCGAGGTCGGGGTGAGCGTGGTGGGAGGGGATACCACCCGATCGCCCGGCCCCCTGTTCATATCGATCGCGCTCCTGGGGATCTGCCCCGTCGATGAGGTAGCGGGCAGGTCGGGGGCGAAGGCGGGCGATCTGATAGGGGTGACGGGGACTTTGGGCGACTCGGCCGCCGGGCTGGAGCTGATCCTCAAAGGCGGGGTTAAAGGCTTAAAACAAGAGGACGCGGAATACCTGCTGAGCAGGCATCTGACCCCGAAGCCCAGGGTTAGGGCGGCCAGGGAGCTGGCCTCGCGCAGGTTGGTCAGCTCGATGATAGACGTAAGCGACGGGCTGTCAAGCGAGGTGAACCACATATGCCGGATGAGCGGGGTCGGCGCGCTGATCGAGGCGGAGAGGATCCCCATATCGGATCAGCTCCGGAGGTTCTGCGAGCTGACCGGGAGATCGGCTTTGGATCTGGCTTTGAACGGGGGCGAGGATTACGAGTTGCTCTTCACGTTCCGAGAGGAGAGGCTCGCCGAGATCGAGGAGGTTTTCGAACGGCTTGATCTGAGGCTATCCATCATCGGTCGGATAACCCCTCCGGGGGAAGGGGTTTCGGTTGAGATAGAAGGGGAAAAGCGGCCGCTTCTCCCAGGAGGCTTCGATCACTGGGGAGAGGGCGGGGAAAGTCCCCGCCCGGCGTGATCGATCAAACCCTGTGCTGCGGGTCGGTCTCCCTCCTGACCTTCTTGACCACCTTCTCCTTCGACTTCGCCTTCATCTCCTCGATGAACGCCTCATACTCCTCCCTGTCGACCGGTATGGAGACCTCCTCCCCCTTAGCTCCGGAGAGGATCACGGCGTTTATAAGCTCGACGCTGTTTATCCCCTCCTCGCCCGGGGTCAGCAGCGGCTCACCGTAGAGGATGTGTCTTGCGAAGTTGCGCATGATGGCGGCGTGGCCGGTCTCCCTCTCGGGTATGGGGACCTCCACGGGCTTGGCCTTCGGGCTGCCCCACATCTGATCGGTCTTCTCGCAGAACTCCTGTATGGGCGTCTCAAGCTCCCAGAAGTAGAGCTTGTTGTTGTAGATCACCAGCTTCCCCTTCTCCCCGCAGAACTCCATCAGGTTCGTGCCGGGCGCTTCATTGGTGGAGGTGTGCAGATAACCGGTGGCGCCGTTGGGGTATTCCAGCATGGCCGACGCCTCATCCTCCACCTCTATTTTATGCCTGCGCGTCTTAGTTTTGGCCAGCACCTTTGAGGGCAGGCCGCCGATCCAGGTGAACAGGTCCAGGGCGTGGGGGGCCTGGTTGATCAGCACGCCCCCTCCCTCTCCCTTCCACGTCCCCCTCCAGCCGGCCGAGTCATAGTAGGCCTGGCTGCGGAAGTAGGTGGAGATGAGCGTCGTCCTGTATATCTCGCCCAGCCTCCCCTCCTCCACGAGCTTTTTGGCCGCTTGGGCGTATCCGGTCGAGCGGTTCTGATACATCACGGCGAACGGCACGCCCGTCTCCTTGGCGGTTTTGATCATCTCGTCCGCCTCCTTGACCGTCACCGCGATCGGTTTCTCAGAGAGCACCGCTATCCCCTTCTTCATGGCGTAGATGCTTATGGGCGGGTGGAAGTAGTGGGGGGTTGCGACTATGACGGCGTCCACAAGGCCGCTGTCTATGAGCTCCCTGTAATCGAGGAACCACTTAACCCCGTGTTCCTCGCCGACCGCTTTGGCGACCTCCTCATCTATGTCGCACACCGCCGTCAGCTGACATTCCTCGACCTTCTGCATCGTCCTGGCGTGCCCCGACCCCATGCTGCCGACGCCTATGATGCCGAACCTCACCCTCTTCATGCCATCCTACCTCCTCCTCGTGATCTCCGGCCTGAAATTATAACCGAAGCCGCTTCCCGTTTCAACGGCAGGC
>QNBQ01000223.1 GCA_003645735.1 Candidatus Poribacteria bacterium | reverse complement strand
TACCTGAACCACCTGGAGGAGATACCGGATTACATGAGGCGCAACTTGGAGAGGGACGGCCCTCACAGGGTCGTCTGCGATTTCATCGCCGGCATGAGCGACAGATACGCCCTGGACACATACGCCCGCCTCTTCCTGCCGGAGCCTTGGGGGTTGATGTGATGTCCATATCAGAGCGTGAGATAATCAGCTTGGCCAAGGAAAGGCGGATTAAATGGTCATCACATGCCGTCAGAAGGATGCTCGAGAGGGGGATATCCAGAGAGGAGGTGCTGAGCTGCCTGCTGGGAGATGAGATAATAGAGCGATATCCCGATGACCTCCCGTCTCCAAGCTGCCTCGTGCTGGGATATCACAAAGATAAACCGCTTCACGTCGTATGCGCAATAGGACAGGGGAAGCTCTGGATAATAACGGTCTATCGACCATCGCCTGAGAGATGGTCCGACGATTTCAGGAGAAGGAGGGGATGAGGGTGAGATGCGTCTTCTGTAAAGGTGAGATGAGGAAAGGGAAGGTCAACGTGCCCGTTGATCTGGGGGATAGGTTCATCCTCATAAAGGGGGTTCCGGCCCTTGTCTGCCAGGAGTGCGGGGAATACTTCGTCTCAGATGAGGTGATGAAGAAGCTTGAGTCGATAGTTGAGGAGGCGAAATCGAGGAACGTTGAGGTCGAAATACTTAGGTTTGCCGCTTAAAAACCCGAACCTGGCATCGGTTTGACATCCGAAAGCCCGGGGTGTTATCATCATAGGGCGGAGCTTTCGAAGCCGAAGGAGGACGGGATGAAGGTTTTGATAAGCGATCCGCTGGCGAGGGAAGGGGTCGAGATACTCGAGAGGGAGCCGGACATAGAGGTCACGCTCGGGAAGGGGATGGACGAGGAGGAGCTGGTCCGCGTCATACCGGAGTATGACGCGCTGATCGTCAGAAGCTCGACGAAGGTCACATCGAGGGTGATAGAGGCCGCTGAAAAGCTCAAGGTGATCGGCAGAGCGGGGGTCGGGGTGGACAACATCGACGTCGAGGCCGCGACCCGTAAGGGGATAATCGTCCTCAACACCCCCGGCGCCAACACCATCTCCGCCGCCGAGCACACCATCGCCCTCATGCTCGCCCTCTCCCGCAACATCCACAACGCCGCCGCTTCGATGAGAAAAGGCGAGTGGAACAGGAGCAAGTTCATGGGGGTCGAGGTCTTCAGGAAGACGTTGGGGATCATCGGGCTCGGAAGGATAGGGGCGGAGGTGGCCAAGAGGGCCAGAGGGCTTGGGATGAGGGTGATCGCCTACGATCCCTATCTTTCCAGGGAAGGGGCGGAGAAGGTCGGCGTGCAACTCGTCTCGCTGGAGCAGCTGCTCGGCGAGTCGGATTACATCTCAATCCACACCCCTTTGACCCCCGAGACGCGCGGGATGATCGGCAGGAAACAGTTCGAGATGATGAAGGACGGGGTGAGGATCATAAACTGCGCCAGGGGCGGCATAGTGGACGAGGAGGCGCTTTATGAGGCGCTGGTGAGCGGCAAGGTGGCGGGGGCGGCGCTGGACGTATTCGAGAAAGAGCCGCCCGATCCCGACAACCCGCTCCTCAAGCTGGACAACGTGCTCGCAACTCCACACCTGGGGGCGGCGACGAGAGAGGCGCAGGTGAACGTGGCGGTCGAGGTCTGCTCACAGGTGCTGAGAGCGTTGAGGGGCGAGATGGTCGTGACGGCCGTCAACCTGCCGTCGATCGATCCCCATCTGCTCAAGCTGCTCGGCCCTTACATCAACCTTGCCGAAAAAATCGGCCTGCTCCACGGCCAGCTGCTTGAGGGGAGGGTCTCCGAGGTGACGATAAACTACGCCGGAGAGCTCTTCAAGGAGAACACCGCGCCCCTGACAGTCGCGGTCGAAAAGGGGCTGCTCACCCCCGCCCTCCAGGAGATGGTCAACTTCGTCAACGCACCGCTGCTGGCCAGGGAGAGGGGGATAAGGGTGACCGAGATGAGGAGCGGGGAGCACGAGGATTACGTCAATCTGATCTCCGTCACGGTCAAAACCGACTCGAAAACCCGCACGATAGCCGGGACGGTCTACGGCAAACGCGACCCGAGGATCGTCCTCATCGATCGGTTCCACGTCAACGCCGTCCCCTCGGGCCACATCCTGATCGTCCAAAACGACGACAGGCCCGGCGCCATAGGGACCATAGGGACGATCCTCGGCAGGAACGGGATAAACATAGCCGACATGAGCGTCGGCAGGTTTAAGCCGGGCGGGAAGGCTGTGATGGTGATAAACCTCGACAGCGAGGCGCCCGAGGAGGTTCTCCGGGAGATAAGCTCGGTTCCGGGCATAGATTACGTCAAGCAGGTGAGGCTATGATCCAGGTCAAGAGGTTCGTCGTAGGCCCTGTCCTGACGAATTGCTACGTGCTGGTCGATCCCGAAGCCTCCGAGTGCTTGGTCATCGACCCCGGCTTCGACGCGGAGGAGGTCTTGAAGTGGATCGAGGGGGAGGGGTTGAAGGTGAGCTTGATCGTCAACACGCACGGCCATTTCGACCACGTCGCCTCCAACGGATTGCTCAAGGAGGGGACGGGCGCGAAGCTGGCGATCCACCCCGACGATCTTCAGATCCTCCGATCGGCCCCATCGCTGGCGTTGCTCTTCGGCCTTTACATGAAACCCTCCCCTGAGCCGGACATGTTTCTGAGGGAGGGGGATGTGGTGAGGGTTGGACGGTTCGAGCTGAAGGTGATCCACACCCCCGGCCACACGCCGGGAAGCATATCGCTTTTGGGGGAAGGGATGGTCTTTTCGGGCGACACGTTGTTTCGAGGCTCGATCGGCAGGACCGATCTGCCGGGAGGTTCCTTCGAGCTGTTGATCGAAACGATAAAGACGAAGCTCCTGACCCTCCCCGACGAGACGATCGTCTACCCCGGCCACGGCGAGCCGACGACCATCGGGGAGGAGAGGAGATGGGGGGTCGGCGGATGGGTTTCCTGAGCACGCTGAAGAGGGACATACAGGCCGCTTTGGAGAGGGATCCGGCGGCGAGGAACGCGATCGAGGTGATCCTGTGTTATCCCGGCTTCCACGCCCTGCTCTTCTACAGGGTCGCCCACTGGCTCTGGAGGCACAGGGTTTACCTGCTGGCCAGGTTCATCTCCCACCTAGGCAGGTTCTTCACGGGGATAGAGATACACCCGGGCGCTAAGATCGGGCCGGGGCTGTTCATCGACCACGGGATGGGGGTCGTGATAGGCGAGACGGCGGAGATAGGGGAGAACGTGACGATATATCAGGGCGTGACGCTGGGCGGCAAGAGCTTGGAGAGGGTCAAGAGGCATCCGACGGTCGGCAACAACGTGGTCATAGGGGCGCACGCCCAGCTCATAGGGCCGATAAAGATAGGCGACAACTCCCGGATAGGAGCCGGATCGGTGGTCGTCAAGGACGTCCCGCCCGACTGCGTCGTCGTCGGCGTCCCGGGAAAGGTGATCTACAGGGAGGGCAGAAGGGTTGATAAGTTCGACCTGCGACACGATGAGCTTCCCGATCCGATAGCCGAAGCGCTCAAATGCATGGTCGAAAGGATAACGGAGCTTGAGAGGGAAGTGGAGGAGCTTAAAAAGCGGGTTAAAAAGGGCTGATAGAGATGAATCTCCCCTGTCGCGAACCGCTCATAACGGGGGATACACCCATCGAGGAGGTCTTGAGGAAACACAGGAGGTGTCTGCTCGTCTTTAAGCGATACGGCTTGTCCTGCCCCAGGTGCGCCGTCCTCAAATATGAAACGATAGGCCAACTAGCCAGGGCGAAGGGGATCGACCTTCACACGCTGCTCATGGAGCTGAACATCGCCGCCGGGCTTGTGGGCAGCAACGTCGCTACCCTCTCGCCAGCCCCTCGCTCACCTTCCTGATCGCCCTCGCTATATCCCTGATGTCCTCCTCGGTCATGAACTCGTTTATCCCTATGGTCACCAGCCTGTTCAGAACCGACTCCGCGTTGGGGCAAACCCCCTCCTCGTATCTGACCTCAGCTTGAGCGTATTTGCAGCCGAAGGGGCAGTCGGTGTCGCCGTAGATCCTCTTGCTCCTCAGAGCCTCGTGACACAGAAAGATCGGCTTGCCTATGTAGTGCGCCCCGGCCGGTATCCCCTCCGCCGAAAGGGCTTTAGCGAACTGATCCGCCGAAAACGGCGCGTCCTCCTCAACCACCATCCCGTAATACCAGTAGACGCATCTGCAGCCTTCAAGCACCCTCTGGGGCCTGACCCCCTTAACATCCGAGATCAGCTCGCTCAGCATGTCCCCCAGCCTGTTCCTCGTCTCGGTCACCCATCTGACTCTCCTAAGCTGGGCGATCCCGACGGCAGCCTGCAGCTCCGTCATCCTGTAGTTCATCCCGAACATCACGTATCGCCTCGGCCCCTTGACCCATCTCTGCCAGCCCTTGTCGACGAAGACGGTTCCCC
>QNBQ01000222.1 GCA_003645735.1 Candidatus Poribacteria bacterium | reverse complement strand
GTATGACCACGTTGGCCGGCGGGACTCCGGGGACGCCCCCCAGAAGGACCCCCTCACCGCTGTCCGCCTCAAGCAGCCTCGCCCCTATCTGCACCGCCATCCTGCCCGCTATCTCGCTCATCGGCCTCTGAAGGGGAAGGGAGCCGTCGTCAAGCTCGACCGTCTCATATGCGATGGCGGTGACGCCGCTTTCGGCCAGCTTCCACGCCAGCTCCGGGTTGGCGCCCAGGTGAAGGTATGTGAACAGTATCAGCCCCTCGCGGAGGAAACCGTATTCCGATGGCTGCGGCTCCTTAACCTTCACGATCATATCCGCCCTTCCCCACACCTCCTCGGCGCTTGGGACCACCTCGGCTCCGGCCTCTTTGAACTCCTCGTCGGATATGCCGCTGAGCCTTCCGGCGCCCTCCTCAACTATCACGTGATGCCCCTCCGAGACGAGCAGGCGCACCCCTGAGGGCCTCATGCCCACCCGTCTCTCGCCCTCCTTGATCTCCTTCGGGACCCCTATGACCATGGCGCTCACCTCTTTGAAGCGATATCTCCTTTAAGACTCTCCACCAACCTCAAAGCGGCTTCCACGACCCTCTCGCCGGAGCCGGGGGCGAGCCTGCACGCCGCCACCTCATAGCCCCCTTCGTCGTATTCCTCTCTCTTCAGCAGATACATGTAACAGCCGTTTGTGAGCGTCAAAAGCACCAGCTTATCCGTCCACGCCCTCCTCTTGAGTTCAAGCCCCAAAGACACGTTCACCTCGTTCGGTATCCCCAGCAGGACGAGATCCCCTATTGAGATGGCCTGCAGCTCCAGCGAGACCGTCCCCTTCTGATCTATCCATCCCCCGAAACCTAAGGCGAAATCGAGCTGCCGTATCTCATCGTATAACCGCTTCGCCTCGCGAAATCTCCCCTCCCTTCTCGCTTCCTCCAGCAGCTTTTTCTTCTCCTCCAGCAATTTCTCGGCCTCCTCCCTCGGAGGGTATTCCCTCAGTTCGACCTCAACGTGTTCGCTAACGACCTTAAGCTCGCCGTCGATCCTCTGACCTTCCTTCATCGCCCTGATGACCCCCGATGCGAGCACAAGCCCTATCCTCTGCGCCTCCTCAAAGCCCCTGGGTCTGGAGCGATACGGCCTTATATCGCCCCCCGCCCCGGCGGTGTAAAGGCATATCCCGCCTGTAGCCTCCTCGACGAATCTCGCCGTAAAGCCCGGGAAACCGGCGGAGATCAGATAAGGAACGGGAGGACCGCATGCTACGGCGTGACATGCGAAGTTCACCAGGATGGCGAAAGCCCTCCCCTCCTCATCTTCAGCCCAGATCACATCCAGGTCGGGGTCTATCGGACCGTCCGGTATCCCGACCGGCGCATACTCCTCCGCCTCCTCCCTCGACATCCCCCACCAGATATACTGCTCCCTTACCTTCTGGGGCATGTCGTCCGTGTCGCAGATGAGCGAGACGACACCATCGGGGGTGCGCTTCCTGCGGTTGTAGCTTATCCCCGTCATGAGCGTCCTTCCGAAACGGAGGGAGGCCTCCCTCAGATTCTGGAGGGCCTTCTTGGCGGCTTCAGCCACCCTCCCCGGAAGCTCCTCAACCCACGGCTCTATCAGCTCCCTCTGGCGCTTGATGGGGATGTCAAACTCGGGCCTCGGCTTGAACTCGGGTCCCGAATGGGAATGCGTGCAGCTCACCATCACCCTTTCCCCTTTGATGCCGGCCACCCTCTCTATCGCCTCCCTTATCTTGACGTAGTCCCCCTCCGGCATCGGCCAGCAGAGGTCCAAGGCGACGACGGCGGCCTCCTCCCCATCCTTCTCGAAAACCATCACCTTTGCCCATAAGTCGTCGTGTATCCCCTCCGAAACCCTATAGGCGTGGCCGAGGAAGGGAATTCCAGCCGGAGGGGTTATCCTTTCCTTCCCGACGCCTATCCTCATCCCCTTCACCTCCTCACCAGAGGTCGTCGGCGGGATGATGCCATGGAACGCTCGGAAAAAGAGCGTTTAGAACGGACATCACACGCTCCTCCACCTTCGGTTCAACGGAGAGAAGGCCCTCAAGATATGCCTCCCAGGGGTCAACGGCGCCGCATAAAATCCGCACGAGCACATCCTGCGGCATGAAGACCTCCACATCCGCCGTTCCCCTCTCCTCAACGCTCACCTCATCGTCCACCCTCAAAAACCCCTCCTGAACGGGCGTGCGCAACCGGATTACCCCCTTCCACCTCGGCGCCCCTTTCAGCCTGAGATTGAAAAGCGGGACGAGCGCATCAAGCAGCCCTTCAAGGTCAAGTATGCACACCTTCAACACCCTCTGTTCCGTGAACCTGTATCCCTCCTCCACGAGCAGCTCCGCCGAGAATTCATCCCGCGGCGACAGCCAGAAATGGGCGACATCCACACCTCTGGACAGCAGGTGGTTCTCAAGGGTGTGAAGGAGCGCCCTGGCTATCTCCTTCCGCCTCCGAGACGGCCTGACATAAAGTTCCGAGACGAGCCCGACCCACTGGCGGAAGCAAGCGGACCATCCCTGAACCTCGCCATCATCCTCGGCGATGAATATGGATTCCGTCTCCTTCCTCATCTCCATCCATCTCTGAGGCGTCTTCCTCCTCCAGCCGAAGAAGCGGACGTAGAGCTCCTCAAAGATGCGTATCAGCTCCCTCTCGTCACCGCTGCGGTAGCCTCTGACGCTCACCCTGTGCTTTTGAGCCCTCCTTTCAAGCCTCTTCTCAAACCTCCCCGGCTTGCACACCGTCACGTAGCCCGCTTTGGAGTAAAGCCTCCTCGCCACGTTTCCCAGGTTCGTGGAGACCGCCGAGCACGGATAGCCCCTCCGCAGGGCGAGCCTTTTCGCTTCCTCCATCATCCTTGAGGCGATGCCCATCCTACGGAACTCCTCCTTCGTCTCCACGCCGGCTATCCCCGCGACGCGCACATAAACCCCTTCCGCCCAGTGAAGCTCTATGTCGGGGACCATCACCTGACCGACCTTCTCATCGTCCACGAAGGCGTGGACGGCGGAGCCGTCAACCTTGTAGACAACCCTCAAGCCCGCGTCCCCCCTTTGCGATGGAACTGGCATACTATCTCGCTCGGTCGTCGCCAGACCACCCTATCGCCGAACTGCGAGCGCAGCCTTTCTATCAACCTCTGGAACGCCTCCCAGCCGAGCCCCGTCTGCGGGTTCAACCCCTGCCAGTGCATGTGGAAGAGCGCCATGAATGAACCCGCCTTTATCATCCTCGCAAGGCAGCCATCCCCCTTCTCGTCGATGTAATGGTCGACATCCACCCAATCGGGGCTGTTCCGCCAGGATGCGAGATAATCCCACACGCCCGAAGGCGTCTCGTAGACGCCGAAATCCCCCCTCACCTCCCTCGGACGCGGCGCCATGGTGGGATGACCTTCCTCAATTGTGGCGAAGACGGGGATCACGGCGTTCGGAAACTCGCCCGCCTCTGCCAGCTCAAGCAGAGCCTTGTAAACGTTCGGGTTCATCTTCGGATGGGTCCCCGGGGTTGAAACCCCCGTGTAACGGACGCCGAGCTCGCGACCGACCCTTATCGTGTTCAGGAAGTAATCCCTGTATTCGTCGACCGAAACGGAGGGGTCATCCAGCCATTCCATCTCCGTGGGACCGTCCGATAGGGTCATCTTTGAGAAATCGAACAGCCTCCCGTGGGTCATTATCTCCATGTGCGGGTCGACGGGGTATTCGCCCAACCTTCCTATGGCCTCGGCGAACCTGCGCTCGTGTTCGTTTTGCGGGCGTGTGAGAAGCCTTCCGAACATGGCGGGTATGACCGAGACAGCTCCCGCAAGCCCTTCTTCCCTGACGAAATCGAGCACCTCGATCAGAGCCGAGGCGTCTATCCGGATGAGCTCGCCTCCCTCCCCCTCAACATACGGGGAGAGGTCGTCAAGGAAGAAGCTGACATACGTGTGCATGACGCTTCACCCCTAAAACCTGTTACCCCACCTCTCACGGTGGACTATCTCCTCGAGTTTCCTCCTGCGAATGCCCCTCCCCTTCTCGGCCGGGTATCCTATGGAGATGATGGCGATCGGCTTGACCCCCTCCGGGAGGGAGAGTGCTTCCGCGACAGCCTCGTCATCGAAACTCCCTATCCAGCACGTCCCAAGACCTAACTCGTATGCTTTCAGGAGGATGTTTTGGATAGCTGCGGACGCCTCCTGCATGGCGTAAAGCTCCCTGTCACGTTTGCTCGCCCCTCTGAGGTCTATGCAGACCACGATGTCCACCGGAGCTGCCGCCGCTTGAGGCTGCGGTCTGCCGCCCGGTTCGCCTCTTGCGAGGATCTCCTTCGTCGCCTTGTCCCTCACCACGATGAAGTTCCACCGCTCGTTCACGCGCGGCGCCCAGTATGCGGCTTCAAGGAGCGCCCTTATCTGCTCATCCGAGACATCCTGATCGGTGTATCTCCGTATGCTTCGCCTTCCCATTATAGCC
>QNBQ01000221.1 GCA_003645735.1 Candidatus Poribacteria bacterium | reverse complement strand
TCCTTTTCCCGCTCTATTTTACCCATCGCGTCCTTTCGCATCAAGCTGGAGGGGATAAAAGGCAGCGGGTGTCATCTAATGTTAAAGTTCCTTCTTCTTTTCAGCTCATCTGAATTGAGTAATGATGTGGCGTTTTGGGGATATTCTAACTGAGGAGGTGCGAAAAGTCAACAAATAATTCTTTGTGGACATCAGCCGGCTTCCAGATATCTCCGAGCGGATCCTGAAACTCCCAGGCGATCATCCCACTGGGTTGGCATGCTTCAAAAGCACAAAGGTAAGGGCAACCACAAGCCTACTTTCCTCATTGATTTTCGAAGAACAATCCATTAGAATGATAAATGGCGAATCAAATCATCCCTGATACAGCTGAAAAATCAAGAATGAATGGGTTTAGGGAGTGGAAATTCAAAGCTCTGACCCCCATATGGACCGGGGACGCAAACAGGCAAAACAATCGACTGATACCCACTGGCATCATGGGCTCCATCCGCTGGTGGTTTGAGGTTCTCATACGAGGGTTGGGAGGGAGCGCATGCGATCCTACGGTGAAAGAGGCCAGATGTCCCTCTTCGAACGTAGATGATCCATTTGGATTCGGCCATCACTGCGTGGCCTGTGAACTTTTCGGTTGCACCGGTTGGGCGCGAAAGTTCAGGCTTCAAGTAGTGGATGGGGAAGGCCACATCATTCGAAATCAAATCCAGGCCGGCGATCTCTTCACATTGCGCTTCATCCCCTTGAGGCCGATAAATCCGGAGGAGTGGTGTCTGCTGGACATCACGCTGCGGCTCATCGCCGAATATGGCGCTATAGGGGGGAAGACTGTATATAAGCCGACGGATGAGCGAGCCAGGGAAAACTGCCCTTACCACTGGGACTATGGGCTGATCAAGCTCATCGAAGCTCCTGCTCTTCAACGGCTTTCAAGGGATCGCCTCGAAAGCTATGTGAGGGATTGGAGCCGCTGGCGTAATGTAGATCATGGGGATTTCGCCTGGGTTTCCCTTGAGAACTTCTGGTGTGTTAAGGGTCGATATCTGGCGCGGCAGAGTAAGAACGCTAGCACATTCAACAGGGTGATTGGCCGTAAGGAGCTTAAGAATCGATCTCATCTATTGGAGCACTCAGAGAACAGCGGGCTGACTGAGGAACAAGCCCGATGGCTCGCGGGCGGCAGAGGGGAGAGCAAAAAGGTTTTCAGCTTCAAAAACCCCGAGGAGGCTAGGCGGACCTTCGGATTTGTGAGGCCGGGGATGATAAGCCACCGTGAGATGAAGAACCGATTGAAGGAGGTGTGGGAGGGCTTTAAAGAGGAGGAGTTCAAAGCGGGCGAGGAGATTTTAAACGAGCTGCTTTCCAAAGCTTGAGAGGAGGGTCATGAGCTTCGACTTATACGTCGACCTGGCTTATCAGCGAAGATGTCCACAAGATGCCAACCTCCCGGCCGGACTCGCTTCCGGCTTTGTAGATGAATGCACAGTATGGTCCGCTTGGGGCTCGGATGAGAGAAGGGAAGCTCGTGAATTCTACATGAGACGGGTTCTCTCCCAGGATCTATATCTCCCAGAGGAACTGAGGCTGGAGCCGGATTTCAAGGCTCTTCCGAACACCTCTTGGATCGGTTTTGAAATCCGTTTCACTTTCCAAACGCCTTGGTATTCCAAGGATGACCGCCCTTTCCACGTGTTGGATAATCCCGTACGTAAGGATCGAGTCTTCGGCGTGCCTTTCATGCCGGCTTCCAGTTGGAAGGGCCTTCTGCGCTGGGCATGCAGGATACAGGCAGGCCTCCACGAACATTTAGAGAGTCAAAAGGGCAGACTTGAGGGGTGGAGGGATCCAAGCTGGATCATATTCCTCTTCGGAAACGAGAAGGGTGAGGAGAGCAGGTTTCAACGGGGTGCGCTCGCCTTCTACCCCACTTGGTTTTCCAGGATCGGCTTTGAGGTTATCAATCCTCACAGCCGCGCTCGACGGGCTGGGGTACAGCCTATCTACTATGAAGTGGTGCCAGCCGGAACCCCCGGAGTGCTTCGCTTCCTCTATGCGCCTCTGCCCGGCGTTGTCGAACGGGAGGAGATCGATCCTGTAGAGGCGCTTGAGCAGTTGCTATGCGCTGCTGAGCAGCTGCTTACCATCTATGGCATCTCCGCTAAGCGGACCGTCGGATGGGGAACAGCTGCGATCGATGAATGGAAGGCCTATCGGAAGGGATCGGGGGAGATCAGCGGGAAGGAACGCGCTGATTTCTGGGGGAAGCTTTGGAAATGGATCTCTCAAGGAGAGGGATCATGAGCGTTTTTCAGCCTGCCGAAACCCTTCGTCGATACCGAGCGCTGTTTTTGGCTTGCGAGGCCATTGGTTGGCTCCACATGGCCGGCAAGGCTAAGGCGGATTTCCTTCGTAGATACGGAGGGGCAGTTGTCAACTATGACTATCAAAGGTGGTATGAGCAGGAAACACCTCCTTTCCCATGGGATGACCTTCTGGGATGGATTAAAGAGCGTTTTGCCGAGGTAGAGGGCGTGCGGATCAACTGGCCAGATGTGCCCGCTAGATTCATCACCGAGCATACTAAGCAAAACCCAGGGATGCTGGGGTTGCTCCAGGCCGGACATGCAATAGCCTCGGGTGTTGAAAAACAAAGTTACCCTGATCCTACGATTTGGTATCTTAGTCAGGATGTCACCCATATGTGGCTTTCCTCCGCCTTCGGCCGCCCAACCCGTAACCTTCTGGCCGATCCCCCTGAGGCACTAACGGGAGATGGGTGGAAGCGGTTGGTTGAGGAGATCCGTCATATCCTAGAGGAGCTGAAGTCACTGGGCACGGGTCAGGTTGCCGATGTAGGTTCCTGGAGAAGCTGGCGCGACAGGGCTATCGGTCCCCAGAGCTTCCTACGTCGGGCTTTTTTATCCACCGCAGCCGAGACGCGTTTGCCCAACAACGATGTGACCTTATGGGATCAGTCATATGTTGCCGCTGCCCTCTTCAAGAGCGCCGTTGCCGGGGCAGTATTGGAGGCATCGAAGAGGAAAACCTTCCCATGGGATAGCTCTCGCCTGAAACAACTAACCCGCTGGCGACTCCTCACGGTGGGCATAGGAACGGATCACTATGAAGCTCGCGCGGTGAAGATCGGGGATTGGAAGGGCGCGGAGGCGGATGTCCAAAGGTTCTTCGACCGTGTGTGTGTCCTAATCGAGGTGGACCTGGCCGTGGGTTCACTCCTGTATCAGGACACTTCGGTGGCCGTGTTCTCCTTCCCGGGCGAGCGATATGACGAAGGGGATTTTGATGATCGCACTTTCGCACGTTGGCTCGAAGGATGGGAAGAGTGGCTTCAGGAACAGGTGAACGGTTTTGCCCGTGAGCTTCAATTGGAAACACCACCTTATCTCAAGCTCAGCCGCCCCACCCGCTCGCTCGTGCCCATGGCGAGACAGATGCGGAAGGCACGCGCAGTCCTCGCCGTTCCCGTCCACCGCCCGTGGAAGTTGAGCACCGTAGGCAACAAAGGCCATGTTTGTCCGGTTTGCCAGGTGAGGCTCAATGATGATCCTAAGAGAAAAAGCCACCCCTGTAAGGTATGTGAACGCCGCCGGACAGGGCGATTGGATGCCTGGTTGAGCGGGAAGCTGGGCAGTGATACCATCTGGATGGATGAGGTGGCCGATCATAACGGCCGTGTGGCGCTTTTAACCCTCAGTCTGGATCTAGACCCTTGGCTGGAAGGGGATCGAGTGGACAGTTTGAGAACCCAAGCGATCTCTGAATGGCGCCGATTCAACCCTGTTTTGAAAAACCAAGCGAATCCTATCGATACGAAACGCCCCTTTGAAAGCATGTTGCGATATCTCCTCTCAATTTTAAACCAGCGCACTAGTGAGGGCGATTATCAATACAACTGGAATGACCCGGTGTTATCAAGTTTATCGAGGGGGTTTCCGTGGGAGCCGAGACTCCATCCCTCTGGGACGAGCGGGGAGGTTTTATGGAGGAGCTTTTTCAACAAACTCGTGGAAGACAGAGCCAGGGATGAGGTATCGTGGGACATATTGAAAGAGGATAGCCTTGGAAAAAATACCTTGGGAATGTAGATGAGACGTGGAATTTCGACGACTCACATGCTGAAAGCTTGAAAGACCGACTTTTACATTGACTGGATTTTCCATTCACCATATCTTCGCTTTTGATGAAATTTAGAGTTGAAAAAAGCCTGGCATTCAAGACATCTCATCTCAGGCTTTGAGTCGCAGGAATGTGAATCTCACAACGCCTTGTGGTCACTGAACTTCTGAGTATTTTTTACCAACGCTAAAGAGGATGTAGCCTTGGTAAAAAATAAGGGAAGTTGCCGATCTTCCAAGGGATCTGGTAACCTAACAAGCAAACAAAACCAACCTTTGGAAGATCGGCATGAGAAGGATAACCCAATTAATGGAAGCTGTCAAGGAAGTGGTAGAGGAAGTGAAACAGGA
>QNBQ01000220.1 GCA_003645735.1 Candidatus Poribacteria bacterium | reverse complement strand
CCCTCCAGCTCGATCTCATCGGGGTGGGTGGCGGTGATGAATATTTGCGTGTTTTTCAGGCCGCTCAGAACCCGCTTGAGCATCCCCCTCCTCTCCCTGTCCAGCTCCGACGCGGCGTCGTCCAGCAGCAGGATGGGCCTGACCCCGCACTCGACCGTCATCATCTCCAGCTCGGCCAGCTTCAGGGACAGGGCGATCAGCCTCTGCTGCCCTTGTGAGCAGAACCTCCTCGCATCCGCCCCGCCGAGGGATATCGACAGATCGTCCCTGTGCGGCCCCACCGAGGTGCTTCCCCTGGAGATGTCGATCTCCCTGAACTTGAGGAGGAGATCGCTCAAGGAGGCGGATGAATTAACGGTTTGAGGCCCCTCGCCGTTGACCAGGTAGGAGATCCTGAGGGTAGGGTCGCCCGCCAGCTCCTCGTATATCCCCACGGCGAAGGAGGCGAGCTTCTCGACGGCCTCGATCCTCCTCCGAACGATCCTCGACCCATAATGAGCTATCTGTTCGTCCCACACCTCCAGAAGCTCCTCCGACGCCTCACCCTCCCTTATCTGTCTGAGCAGCTCGTTCCTCTGCCTGAGGGCGGATTGGTAGGATTGGAGGTCGTAGAGGTAGACCTTGTCCATCTGGGAGATGAACACGTCCATGAACTTGCGCCTCTCGGATGGGGGGCCTTTGACGATCTCCATCGATTCGGAGGAGAAGATGACGGCCTTGGCCGTCCCAATGATCTCGGACAGCTTCTGGACCGGCTTCCCGTCCAGCTTGGCCCTCTTCCTCCCGTCCCTGGCCGTCGAGATCTCGATTGTGAACGGCTCGCCCTCCTCCTCGAAGATCCCCTTCAGATAAAAGCCGTCCTCCCCGTGTCTTATCATCTCGTCGTCCAGGTGCGTTCTGTGCGATTTACAGGTGCAGAGGAAGTGGATCGCCTCGAGGAGGTTGGTCTTTCCCTGGGCGTTGGCGCCGGTTATGAGGTTTATCCCCTTTGAGAAACGCAGATCGAGCTGGGGGTAGTTCCTGAAGTTGATGAGGGACAGCCTTCTGAGCCACACCCTCCCCTCACTCCATCCTCATCGGCATGATCAGGTAGATGTAGTTGTCCAGGTCGGCGGGCCTGACGAGCGCGGGGCTGAGCGGCTCTTTGAACTCGAAGATGATCTCGCCCGATTTGATGTTTTTGAGCACGTCGATGATGTATTTGGCCATGAAGGCGATCCTGATCTCCCCTTCGCTCTCCTTCAGCTCCACCACCTCCTGGGCCTCGCCGAAGTCGGGGGTGCTGGCGGAGAGGGTCAGCCTGCCGTCGGAAATCTCCATCACGATCATCAGCGTCTTGGGGTCGGCCAGCAACGATACCCGTTTGACCGCCCCCAGCAGCTCCTCGGCCTCGGCCAGCATCCTTATCTGGTTGTCCCTCGGTATGATCGCCTCGTAATCGGGGTAGTTCCCCTCGATCAGCCTGGAGGTGAGCGTTTTGCCCTCGGCCTGGAAGACGATTTGATTTTCCTGGATGGAGATCCTCACCTCGCCGGCGTCCTCGAAGTTATCGGCGAACTCCTTGACGGCCTTCAGGGGGATTATCACGCCCATCTCCTCCTCCAGGGGCAGGTCGACCGGCTCGTTTATCATCGCCAGCCTTCTCCCGTCGGAGGCGACCATTCTGACGCTGCCGGGGAGCATGTGGAAGTAGACGCCGTCGAAGAAGTATTGGCTCTCCTCGGTTGAGGCGGCAAAAGAGGTCTTCTCGATCATCTCCACCAGCAGCTCGGCGTCCATGGTGAAGTAGTCGTCGGAGATCTCGGGCAGGGACGGGAACTCCTCGGCGGGTAGGCCGGCTATTCTGTAGCTTCCGCGCCCGTAGTCTATCTCTATCCTATCCCCGGAGGCCGATATCCTGACCTCGCCGGAGGGCAGCTCCCTGACGATCTCCAGGAGCTTACGGGCCGGGGCGGTGATCGATCCCCCTTCTATCACCTCGGCGGGGACCTCCAGCTTCATCCCCACCTCCAGGTCGGTGGCGGCCAGGGTGACCCGATCCCCTGAGGCGGTGATGAGGATGTGGGAGAGGATCGGGAGGGTGTTTCTGGTCGCCGCCACCCCGTGCAGCTTCTGCAATGCCTTAAGCAAGCTCTCCTTTTGAAAGCTCAGCTCCATTCTCCCACCCCAGGTGAAGTTTTTATCGAGAAGTGAAACTTTTTCAATTCCGCGCCCCTTAGTTACGCTATAGGTAATGAGTTACTATTACGAACGACGACTACGATAAATTTTTGTCTTAAAAATATATCGTCGTAGTAGTAGGGGCTGTGGAAAAGTGGAAAACTCACTCGAACCCGCATGGCGACTGGGCGGACCGCTGTGGAAAACCTGTGGAAAGTTTTCCACAACTTTTCCACATTTCCACAACCGGTCCGACTTTTCCACAAAGCGGTCCGATTTCTCCACCGGGTATCCACCAGTTTTCAACCCGATTTCAACAGGTTTTCCACAACCCGGAATTGAGCAAAAAAATCAAAATTTTTGAACTTTGGTTTAAAATTTTTGTCAACCTCATCCCCTGAGGTTCTCCATCAGGATCCTGATCGTCCTGCTCAGCTCCTCATCGGTTTGGGAGGCCTCCTCTATCTTGTTTATGGCGTGCAGCACCGTGCTGTGATCCCTTCCCCCGAAGCTCTCCCCTATCTCCTCCAGCGAGGCGTTCGTCAGCTGTCTGCAGAGATACATCGCTATATGCCTGGGCCAGGCGATCGATTTGGTTCTCTTGCCCGATTTGAGATCTGAGACGCTTATCTTGAAGTATGAGGCGACTGCCTTTTGGATCGAGCTGATCGTTATCGGTTCCCTTCTTTCGACGGGCGGCGGCTCGGCTATCACATCCCTCAAAACGTCCTGGGCCAGCTCGAGGGTTATGTCCGACCCGCAGAAGGCGGCGTAGCTCACGACCCTCAAAAGCGCCCCCTCGAGCACCCTGATGTTCGTCTTTATCGCCTCGGCTATGAAGTTGACCACATCATCCGGCAGCTCCACCCCCAGCTCCTCGCTCTTCTTCCTTAAGATAGCCACCCTCGTCTCGAACTCCGGCGGCCTTATCTGGGTGACGAACCCCATCTGGAACCTCGACCTCAGCCTGTCGGGCAGCGAGGCGATCTGGCTGGGGGGGCTGTCGCTGCTCAGGACGATCTGCTTGTTGGCGTTGTAAAGGTCGTTAAAGGTGTGGAAGAACTCGCCTTGGGTTGCCTCCTTGCTCTCCAGGAACTGGACGTCGTCTATCAGCAGGACGTCCAACGTCCGGTATTTGTTCCTGAGGCTCAGCGGATCGCCCCTCTTTATCGACTCTATAGTGTCGTTGGCGAACGTCTCGGAGGTGACGTAGAGGACCTTGAGGTGTTTGTGGTGTTTTTTGATGTAATTCCCTATGGCTTGAAGCAAATGCGTTTTGCCCAGCCCGACTCCCCCGTAGATGAAAAGCGGGTTATAGGTCTTGCCGTCCGGGTTTTCGGCGACCGCCATGGCCGCCACGTAGGCTATCCTGTTGCTGGGGCCGACGACGAACCTCTCGAAGGTGTATTGGGGGTTGAGGTTGCTGTCGAAGACCTCCTTCTCCTCCGCCTCCTCGGCCTCGATCTCACCTCTCTCCCCCGCCTCTGGCTCAACGATCAGCTTGACCTCAACCGGCTTGCCCAGCTCCCTCTCCATCACCTCCCCTATCCTGCTAACATATCGCTCCTCGATGATATCCTTGGCGAACTGAGCTGGGACAGCGAGGGTGAGGACGCTGTCGGTCAACCGAACCGGCCTCGCGAGGCGTAAAACCCTGTCCTTTTTTCCGCCCTCCAACTCCTCCAAAACCCTGTCCCATATCCGATCCGGGTTCTCGATGTAAACCCCCTCCATCTCAGAACACCCTTTTCCAAAAGTTTTCCACAACTTTTCCACAAAGTTTCAACACGAAAGGTGGAAAAGTTGGGTCACACGGGAAACCGCGAAGGATGAGGGCCTTCAACAACTTTTCCACAACTTTTCCACAGGGTTTCAACAGGACGAGCGCGGAAACAACCGGCGATTCGCAGCCTATCTAGTATATCATGAATCGAACCTTTTGACAAGCGAGGCGGAGTTCGGTAAAATTTAACCACGCCTCCTGATGGGCCGAAGGGAGCGGGATGTTTGACTTTCTCAGGAAGCTGAGGTTCGGGCTAAGTTTGGTCTCCTTTACCGCCCTCCTCCTTCTAGGGGTGTCCTGTTATCTCGTGATCAAGGGGAGGTATCTGCTCGCCTTCGCCCTCATGCTCATAGCGGCGATCGAGGCCTTCATATACATCGGGAGGGGATGAAGGGGGATGACGACCTCGAAGCTCAGGGAGATCGAGAGGAAGCTGGTAACTCCTCTGGCGTTGAGGATCGCCCCCTACGTCTCGGGCAACCTCCTCTCCTTCTGCTCGCTCCTGGCGGCCCTGGGAGCCGGGACGGCCTTCTGGAGGAAGATGCCCCTCCTCGGGGCCGCCCTCATCGTCCTCAACGGCCTGCTCGACCTGCTCGACGGAGGGG
>QNBQ01000219.1 GCA_003645735.1 Candidatus Poribacteria bacterium | reverse complement strand
GCTGTATGGTCCTCGCCTACGCTGGGAGATATCGATGGGGACGGGAAGCTTGAGGTGCTGGTCGGCTGCTGGGATGGGAGGCTTTACCTCTTGGAGGAGGATGGGAAGATCAGGTGGAGCTTTCGAACCGGAGGGGGCATAACCTCATCGCCATCTATCTTCGACCTGAACTCGGACGGGCGACCTGAGGTGATCTTCGGGAGCCTCGATCGAAACATATATTGCCTCGACAGCTCGGGGAAGAAGCTGTGGGGGATAGGGACGGAAGGGGAAATAAGGCTCTCATCCCCAGCCATAGCCGATTTCGACTGCGACGGCTTCCTAGAGGCGGTTGTGGGCAGCAGGGACGGGATCATCTACTTCCTGAGAGGCTACGGCGAGCTCATAGGGGGGTTTAAAGGGGGTGAGATGCTCGCATCACCGGGCGCGGCCGATCTGGACGGGGACGGCGCCCCGGAGGCTGTCTGCGCTGTCTGGAATCAAACCCTTCTTGGGTTAAGGCCCGCGGCTAAAGAGCCGCTCTGGAAAAGATGCGTAGGTGGGAATATCATCTCCTCGCCCGTGGTGGCCGATCTGGATGGGGACGGGGCGGTCGAGGTCGTCGTGGCCACCTGCAGCGGGGAGCTGGGGATCTTCGGCTTCGGAAAAAAGCCGTCTTCTCCCGAGCTGAAGCTCGTGATGAAGATCCCCATAAATTCCCCCGTAAGCGCGCCGATCGTTATAGGCGATCCGGACGCGGACGGCAAACTGGAGCTGATGGTGGGGTTTGAGGACGGATACCTGAGGTGCTTCGAGATGCCGGGAGGAGGGGAAGTGATATGGGCGAAGAGGTGCGGCGATCCGTGGAACACGGGGGCTTACCATAACGCCCTCAGCTATGGGAGGGCCGTTGTCTCTGGCGGGATGAACGGATGGTATGGGACGCTTCATCCGAAGCTCTACCCCTTCATATCGATCGAGCCGTCCGAGCTCGACTTCGGAAAGGTGTTGATCGGATCGGTTAAGAAGCTGTTGCTCATCGTGGAGAACAAAGGTCCGGGCGGGCTCCTCATCCGGCTCAGCTCCTCCGATCCCTCGGTCAAAACGACCTTAACCCTCCTCGAAGTTCCGGCTGGCCGAAAGGCGGAGGTGGAGGTGAAGTTCCATCCCCAGAAGATCAGCCGCTGCGCCGGCCAGCTGATGGTGGAGAGCAACGATCCGGAGAGGCCGCTGCTGAGGATACCGTTTGAGGGCAAGGCCGTCCGCCTGGGAGATGTCACGGGCAACGGAAAAATCACCGCCCTCGATGCATCATGGGTGCTTCGGTCGTGCGCCGGTTTGAAAGTTTTAAGCGAGGATGAGGCGAAAATCGCCGATGTCAACGGCGACGGGAAGGTGACGCCCCGCGATGCAGGTCTAATCTTGAAATGCGTCGTAGGACTTATAAATTCGTTCCCGGGGGAGAGATCCCCGGGCAACCCTTGAATTTAAATAAGGAGGTAAACCCATGAGAGGGCGGACAGTTTGGGCGGTGCTAGCTATATCGCTGCTTATGGGGCTTACCGGGAAGGGGATATCTCAGGAGGCCCAACAGGAGCTGGTCGTGGAGGTCAACCCTTCGACGGCCGATCTGAACGACGTAGTTACTGTCCAGATAGGTATCAGGAATGCCGTCAACCTGGACTCCTACGATCTGAAGGTGATATATAACCCCTTCAGGCTGAAGCTGGTGGAGGGATCGGTGGCCGAGGGGCCGTTCCTTCAAACCTCGGTCGACGACCGGTCGTTCTTCCAGGTCGACGCCTCCACCCCGGGAGTGGTCTGGCTGAGCAACTCGTTGCCCGGCCAGGACCCTGAGGAGGCGCCCGACGGAGACGGCGTTCTGGCCACCATGCAGTTCAAGGTGATAGGGGGCGGGGATATACCGATCGACATCGAATCGCCCGTTCTGTTCGATTCCTACCGCAACAGATACGTCCCCTCCGTGACCCCTGCGGTTCTCTCCGTCCCCAGGCCGACCCCCGCCATAGCGATCGACCTCGACCCGGAGACGGATGGGATCCAAGACTCGCTGACGGTCATGCCGGGCCAGGAATTTCAGATAGAGGTGGTGGCTGTCGATGTGACAAACCTCGACTCCTACGACTTCAAGCTGATATACGATCCAAACTATCTGGAGGTTGTGGAGAGGAGCATAACGGAGGGGAGCTTCTTCGTCACATCCGCCGACGGGGAGACCTTCCTGCAGGTCGACCTCTCCACACCTGGGGTCGTCCACCTCTCCAACAGCATGCCCGGCCAGGATCCCGAGGCCGCCCCGGACGGGACGGGCCCCATCGTGAGGATGAGCTTCAAGGCGCTGGCCAGCGGAACGACGACCCTGACCTGTTCAGACGTGATCTTCTTCGACTCGGAGAGGATCAGAACGGATGTAACGGACATAAGGAGCGCATCCGTCAGGATAAACGCCAGCCCGATGGCGATCCCCGAGACCTATACCGTAAACGAGGGGGAGACCCTGACGCTCGACGCGAGCAGGTCGTATGACCCGGACGGGACAATAGTAAGGTATGAGTGGGATTTGGACAACGATGGTCGGTTTGGCGACGCCGTAGGGATCACGGCATCCATGAGCTTCTCGGACAGCGGCTCCTATATCGTCGGGCTGAGGGTGACCGATAACGACGGGGCTTCCTCCACAGCCCTGATGAGCATTACAGTCAACAACGTGCCCCCATGGAACATCGACCCTAACGGGCCATATCGCGGCAATGTGGGGAAAAAGATAGAGTTTCAGGGCAGCGCTCAGGATGTCCCCGGCGATATGCCCACGCTGGTTTACGAATGGGATGTCGACTACGATGGCCAGACGTTCGACGTGGACTTGAGGGGGCAAAATCCAACCCATGCCTACGATCAACCCGGGATCTATACGGTCGCCTTACGTGTGAGGGACAAAGACGGCGGCGTAAGCGATATCGTCACTACTGAGGCGATAATAGATGGTTTCACGATCGATCTATCCGTCACTCCGACCCTCCTGAGGGCGGATGGGACCTCCAAAGCACAGCTGTCGATCAGCCTCTTCAGAGGCAGCGAGCCGATAACAGGGGCGACCATATCGATCACGGTCGATCCGCCTGAGGCCGGCTCTGTGGGAGCTGTAACGGACAACGGCGACGGGACATACTCGGCCACCTTTACTGCAGCGCTCATCGAGGATGAGCTGGACGTGACGATCACGGCCGAGGCTCCCGATTACCGGGTTCAGGATCGGGAGACGATCTTCCTCGACGGGAAGGGCCCCCAGATAATCGAGGTGGTGCCAGGCAACACGCAAGCAGGCACGGGCGAGAAAGTGGAGGTGAGGGTGACGGCGACCGATCCGACCGAGCCGATCACGGCTAAGATCTACGTGAACGGGGACGAGTACGACGAGAGCTCCGTTCCCGCCCAGTTCACTATCCCAGTCCCGATCGACTCGGTCGATCCCATAAACTACTACATCGTGGTGAGAGATAGATTGGACAATGAGACCAGAGCGCCTGAAACGGGCAGCTATACGATCAAGGTGATAGACACTATTCCACCGGTCGCCGAGGCGGGGCCGGATCAGAAGGTCTTTGTCGGCCAGGACGTGCACTTCGACGGGACGGGATCGACCGATAACATCGGGGTGGTGAAATATCTGTGGGATATAAACGACGACGGTAAGCCCGATCTGAGGGGGCCAACCCCCACGCTCGTGGGCGGCTACGCCAAGAAGGGGGTTTACACTGTCAAGCTGTGGGTATGCGACGCTGCGAACAATTGCAGTGATGACACCCTGACTGTACATGTGATCATCCCGCGCTTTGACCTTCGGCTATCGTCTGGCTTGAACCTCTTCTCCGTGCCCCTCAATGACCCGGATATCACCACCCTGGCCGACCTGATGGACGCTATGGGCGATGCGGTCAGGTTCATCGTGCGGTATGATGTGGAGGAGGGGAGGTTCAGAGCCTATTTCCCGGGCGATCCAGATGCGGCCACAACGCCGGTAAAGGGGAACGAGGGCTATCTGACCTCATTGAGCGACGCCGTGACGCTCAAGCTTAAGGGAACTGCTTGGGACGGGACTGTTTCTATCAAGAGAGGGATCAACCTCGTCGCCATGCCGGTCAAGCCTCCGGAGCCGATGAGGCTCAGCGAGTTCATAGCCTCATTCGGCGGGGCGATCGACGCGCTCGTGTGGTATGACGCTGAGGCTGGCAGGTTCAGAGCCGTCACGCCTGAGACGGCCGGATCGGAGTGGGATATCGAGGTTCGAGGGGGCATGGGCTACCTCGCCCTAGCCAACTCGGACGCAGAGCACACCTTCGAAGGGGAGGCCTGGAGCACCGGAGAAGAAGACTGTGCGCCGGCTATAGCTTTCGGATCGCCGGAAAGCGTCCCGATCCTCGTCGTGAGCGGCCGAGTCCGGGGAGGAGCTGTTGAAGGGATGAGGGTCAAGGTCGAAAACCTGACGAGGGATGTGAGCGCCTTGGCCGAGGTTAAGAACGGCTCCTTCGCCGCCCCCTTGATCACGCTCGGC
>QNBQ01000218.1 GCA_003645735.1 Candidatus Poribacteria bacterium | reverse complement strand
GCTTAAGAGGTTGTCCTCATCGACGGGCGGGCTTTTCTCCTCCGAGCCGAAGAGGATATCCAGGCCGATCAGGTCTTTCAAGCCGTCCTTCAACCCCATTTGGGGCTGGCTGCTGCTCTCGTCCCTCGGCCTGTTCATCGCCGAGCTCGGCCTTCGAAAGGTGAGGCTCGGCGGGGCGAGATGGTCGAGGGGGAGGCCGTCCGCGGCCTCGGAGGCGAGGGCGAAGGCGAAACCTTCAGGCGGCCCGAGCTATATCGAGAGGCTCATGAGGGCGAAGGGGGCGGGTTGAGGGCTATTTTTCCCTCAGGATGAGTATCTCGACCCTTCTGTTCTGCGCCCTGCCCTCCTCGGTATCGTTCGGGGCTATCGGCCTGTATTCGCCGTAGCCGACGGCGAACAGCCTGTCCGGGTCGATCCCCTCCCCGATGAAGAACCTGAGGACGCTCGTTGCCCTGGCGGCGGAAAGCTCCCAGTTTGAGGGGAACTTCCAGGTGTGAATGGGGCGGTTATCGGTGTGGCCCTCTATCCTGACCTTGTTGGGGAGCCTCTTGATCTCCTCGGCCACCTTTCTGAGAATGGGGATGAACTCGGGCCTGATCTGGGCGCTTCCCGAGTCGAACATGACCGGTTTTCCGCTCGTTTTGAGGATTACGGCCAGCCCCTCCTCACGCATGGCCGCCTGCAGCGTGCCCCTTATGCCCATCTCGGCGGCGAATTTTTTAAGCCTGTAGCCTATGCCTGCGAGCTTCTGCTCCTCCCTCCTCCTCTCTATCACGAGCTGGACGTCCGGCTCCCTCCTGGACTTGTAGGGCAGCTCCCACCCCTTAACCATGCCGAAGGAGTATTTGAGCGATCCCTTGACGAGGTTGTATTTGATGTCGTCGAACACGGAGAATGAGACGAGCAGGACGAAGAAGGTGAGCAGCTGGGACATGAGATCCCCGAAGGTCGTCATCCACTCGGGCGTCCCTTCCTCTTCATCCCTCTTGGCCCGCCTGGGCATACGTATCACCTCCGAGCTGGGCCCTCAGCTTCGGCGGCAGGAAGACCTTGAGGTTTTCAGCGATCATTCTGGGGTTATCCCCCGCCTGGATCAGAAGCACCCCCTCCAGGATTATCCGCCTGCAGAGCATCTCCTCGTCCGACCTGGTCTTCAGCTTGCCGGCTATGGGCAGGAAGATGAGGTTGGCGAAGAGGGCCCCGTAGAAGGTCGTGACCAGCGCGACGGCCATCGACGGGCCTATCTTGGTCGGGTCGTCCAGGTTCCTCAACATCTGTATCAGCCCGATGAGCGTCCCTATCATCCCGAAGGCCGGAGCGTATTTGCCCATCGCTTTGAAGAGCTCCTGGCCGAACTCGTGCCTCTCCCTCTGGTAGTCCAGCTCCGTCTCCATGATGTTCCTGAGTATCTTCGGGTCGACGCCGTCCGCCGCCAGCTGAAGCCCCCTTCTGAGGAAATCGTCCTCCACGTCGCCGAGGGCGTTTTCCAGGTTGATCAGCCCCTCCCTCCTGGCCTTGCCCGCCAGCTCGACGATCAGGTTTATGAGCTCAACGGGGGATCTCTCCTTGGCGAAGAAAGCGTTTTTGAGCACGCCGAACACGCTCAAAACCTTCGGGAGGGGATAGTTTATCAGCGTCGCGGCTATGGTGCCGCCGGCGACGATCATCAAGGAGGGGATGTTTATGAAGCCGAAGATATCCCCTCCCAGCATTATCGAGACGACCACGCAACCGATTCCGGCGACTATCCCCAAGATCGTGCTTATATCCATGGCTTGCTACCTCAGCCTATCACGGTTTTGTTTGGCCGGCGCTTTCGTCCTCCTCAAGCCAGGATCTGATGATCTTGGCCATGATCTCGGGCTCGTGTTCGGCGAAAGCCTTCACCTTCTCCTCGATCATCCTCAGCTCGTCCCTCTCCTCCTGGCTCAGCTCGGGGAACAGCTCCTCAAGCGACAGCTCCTCCTCGGGCTTCTCCAGCTCAGGCGGCTTGGCCTCCTCAAGCTCCGGCTTGGGCTTCTCCTCTATGGCCTCCGGGGCGGCCTCAGGCCCCAGGGCGGCGGGGACGGGCTTGGCCCTCATCGCCGTCAACGTGTTGACTATGAACCGGACGAGCAGCAACAGGATGACGCCCATGACGGCGACCGAGGCGTATTTGGCTATCTCCGAGAACAGCTCCCTCCGCTTGGCAGCCCTCAGCTCGGCCTGCCTCTGCATGGCGGTGTAGGTGTCGAACTGGATCGAGTTGACCTTCACCACGTCCCCTCTGCTCTGATCGTATCCGACGGCGCTTTTGATGTTCTCCTCGATCATCCTCAGCTCTTGGGTCGTCCACGGCGTCTTGGTCACCTTCCCGTCCGGCCCGACCACCCTCTTGTAATCGAGCAGGACCGAGACCGAGATCCGCTTGATCTTGCCGGGCGCCGTCTTCAATTTTTGTATCGTCTCACTGGGCAGGTATTCTTTAGTCGTCTGGGTGCGGGAGATGCTTATGGGCTGTCCGGAGGAGGGGATGGGGATCTGAGCCGATGAGACGACGTTGGAGGCCGTCCCCGGCGGCAGGCCGGTGGTCACCACCCCCTGTGAGCTTTCGGTCAGGGTCGTCTCCTTCGTGACGACCTCCTCCTCGTTCGAATAGGTCTTCCTCGTCACCTCGGTCACGTCGTAATCGGTCTCCACGGTCACCTCGGCGGTGAAGCCGCCGGGTCCCACAAGCGGCACGAGCAGATCCCTGATCTTCTTAGCGAACATCCTCTCCAGCTCGTTTTTGTGCTTCAGCCTCCACTGCGCCTCGTCCATCTCGTCCTCCTCCGGCCCGGCGGCCAGCATATTGCCCTTATCGTCCAGTATGACGACGTTCTGCGGGTCGAGCCCCTTGACCGCCCCGGCCACCAGGTGGATGATCCCGTTTATCTGTTTTCGGGTGAGCCTGGCGCCCGGCTTGAGCTGTAGTATGACCGACGCCTTGGCGGGGCGCTCCGACTCGATGAAGACAGACTCCTCCATCGGGGTGATGTTGACCGTGGCGAACCTGACGGGCTCAAGGCTTTCGATCGCTTTTTTCAGCTTCTTCTCCGTCGCCTCCTGATACTTCCGCTCGTAGTCGAAGAAGGTCTCGCCCAGGTTCCTCTCCTTGAAGATGCTGTAGCCGGTGTCGCCCCTGGGAAGGCCCAGCTCCGAAAGCTGCAGCCTTACCTTAGGCTCCAGGTCGGCGGGGACGTAGATCGAGTTGTTATCGCCAAGCCTGTATCTGATCCCCATCCTGCTCAGCTCGATCTGGATGTCGTGCAGGTCGTCAACGGAGAGGTTGGAGTAGAGGAGGGTGTAGCTCGGGGCGCCCGACATGACGCTGAGGGCTATGAGCCCGGCCAGGATCGCACCGGATACAAGCGGGATGACGATCTTCGCCTGTTTGGGCAAATTTTTCCAGGTCGATTTGAGCTGCTCCAACAGCCCCCTCAGCCCCTCGGCCATGGCTCAGACCTCACAGCTGCATCCTCATTATCTCCTGATACGCCTCGACGATCTTGTTCCTGATCTGGGTCATCAGCTGGAAGGCTATGCTCGCCTTCTCGACCGCTATCATCGTCCTGGCTATGTCCATGTTCTTGCCCGTCGCAAGCTCGGCTATCGCCCTGTCGGCCTCCATCTGAAGCTCGTTGACCTTCTGGATCGACTCCTTGAGCACATCTATGAACGACTTCCCCTCTCCCGAGGGGGTGTTTTTCACCTTCGGCCCGTAACCGGCCTTTACCCCTCCGCTGATCCCCTCCGTCCTCATGGCCGACCCGACCTCCCGACGCGAGATGCCGGCCCCTAAAGGACGCAATTAACATGCCAGGGGATCAGCGGGATGAGACGCGGAGGGAAAGGAGGGGAAAGCGGTTATAGGTGGGAAAAATTTTCTCGGCCTCCCCTGTTAATCGCCCCGCGGTTTCAGCCCGTATTCGTCTCAGGTTCCCGGGAGCATTGAAAGAAAACCCAGACCGGTGAGGATCGACGAAACAGCTGGGCAAATCTCACCGTCCCGCCCCGATTTTTCACCACAGCGTCATATGTTGTCGTAATTTTCGTCAACCCCTTTTGAGCCAACGAAGGAAAGCTTCGGGGCTTCGACCCGACTCCTCCCAGGCTTCCTCTGCGGATTTCTTGAACTCCTCCAACGTCAAAGCTTTCCTTCCCCGAGCTTCGGAGAGCTGGCAGGCGTTGAGCACGGCTATGGATTCGGCGGCGATTTTGTGGTCACAATAGGGTTTTACGCCCTCCTTGACGCTCCTCACCATAGCCCGAATTTCCTGTGGGAAGCCGTTGTATGCGGGCGGGGGAAGGAGCCTGAGCCATCCCGGATGCCCGACGGTCACCTCCCTGCTATTTCCCCGAACATCGGCGACCTCGATGGCGTTTGCTCCTTTGGGTTTCATCTCCCCTTCGGTGCCTACGATTTTCGTCTCGTGAAAATCCCTGTTCGCCCAGGAGACCTCTATGTAGGCGATGGCGGGGCGACCAGTTTCTGGATGCTCGAACTCGACGGAAAAGTGGGCGTGGTCGTCAACGGGCATCTC
>QNBQ01000217.1 GCA_003645735.1 Candidatus Poribacteria bacterium | reverse complement strand
TAGAGGTGGTGGGAGGTGAGGTCGAGGTCGAAGGGGAGAGGTTTGAGGAGAGGCCTTGAGGCGGCGTTGATCTTCCTCCTCCTCGCCCCGCTCATCCTCCCCTCGTGTTCGAGGGAGGAGGGGAACGGGCCGAGGATAGGGGTCTGCGTCGCCGATCGGGGGAGCAGGGAGTTCGAGCTGATAAGGAGGGGGATGGAGGAGGCGGCGAGGGAGATGGGCGCCGAGCTGATCTGGAGGGATATGACGCCTAGGTGGAGGAGGGAGGGCGAGTCGAGCGTGACGGCGGAGAGGAGGATCGTCGAGGAGCTTTTGAGGAAGGGGATAGATGCGCTGATATGGACCCCGCCGACGGACGACCCCGATAAAGAGTTCCTGGTGCTCAAACGGGCGCGGGATGAGGGGGTGCCGGTGGTGGCGCTCGACCGGCTCCCCAGGAGGATGAAGGCTTCGATCTTCATCAGGCCGAACTACGTCGCCATGGGCGAGATGGCGGCGGAGTTCGCGGTGGAAAGGGCTTTACGCGACAGGGAAAGCGCTAACTTCATCGTCCTAGAGGAGCCGCCCGGCGATCGGAACCTGAGGGAGGTGGTCATGGGGATCTACAACGTGCTCGACGGATGCCCGCAGGTCACGGTCCTGGCCGGGCCGAGGCCGAAAAGCTACGAGGAGGCGGCGGGGATCGTGAACGCCCTCCTGACCAGATACGCAGGCAACGTCCAGGCGATAGTCGCATGCAGGAGCGATCTGGCCGCCGGGGCCGCCGAGGCGCTCAAAGCATACAGGCTGGAGGACAGGGCCGTGACGGTCGGCGTGGGGGCGATGAGGATTGGGATAGAGAGGATATTAAAGGGCGAGCACGACGCGGAGATCGACCCGATGCACGAGGAAAGGGGAAAGCTGGCCTTCGAGGCGGCGGTCAAACTGGCCAAAGGGGAGGAGATCAAGCCCGACGACCTGATCGACAACTTCGGGGTCGAGGCCCCGGTCAAATACGGCCCCGCCAGGGTCATAACCCCCCAAAACGTCCGGCTCTTCTTCAAGATCTACCCCGAGCTTTGGGGGACGAGGTGAAGGAGGACGGCCCTCCCGAGGCCGGGTATCGGCGGCGGCTTCGGCTTACCCCTCCCCTTCAGCTTATCGAACAGATCGGGATACAACATCATCAGGACGGCCACGGCCAGGGCGATGATGAGCAGGATTACCAGCAGGGCCGTGAACCATCCCCTTTCGAAGACGCTAGGCCTGCGCCTCATCCCCGGTTCCTCTCGATCTCCCTGAACGCCCTCCTCATAAGCTCTATGCCTGTCCTGACCTCATCCTCTGTTATGACGAGCGGGGGCGCCACCCTCAGGACTTTGCCCGCCAGGGGGCCCATCATGTGAAGCCCCAGCCCGCCCGATTTATACTGCAGGTAACACCTCAGCACGGCCTCGTTGGCTATCTCGTCGCTCTCCATCTCCACGCCCCACACCAGACCCTCGCCCCTGACGAACTTGACGAAGTCGAACTCCTCCCTGAGCGAGTTCAGCCCCTCCTCCATCACCTTGCTCGCCCTCCTGCAGTTCTCGAGTATCGGGAACTTCTCGAAGGTGTCGAGGGTCGCCAGGATGGCCGCGCAGGCCCTCGGGTTGCCGCTGAAGGTGTCCGACCCCTCGCCGTAATCGAGCGAGTCGATCAGGTCGTCCCTCCCCACCACCGCGCAGACCGGCTCGCCGTTGCCGATCCCCTTGCCCAGGACGATTATATCGGGCTGGACGCCGTATTTCTGGAAGGCATACATCTCGCCCGTCCTGCCGTGACAGGACTGGATCTCGTCCAGGATGAAGACCACATCGTTCTCCTCGCACCACCTGTTAAGCAGCTGGAGATACCATTTGGGCGGGTGGAAGGAGCCTTTGGCGCCCAGGTAAGGCTCCGTTATGAGGAGGCAGATCTTCCCCGGATATCGCCTTTTAAGCTCCTCAAGCTCCGCCTCGTATTTCGGCCTGCAGACCTCCTCCTTTCCCTTGTCCTTCGGGTCGACCTCGTCGCAGTAGTCGCACATGGGGAACGAGATGAACCTGACGTTGGGGTTGGGGCTGCTTTCGCCGGTGACGTCCCCCGCAAGCCCCTTCTTGCCGTGGAACCCTCCCCGCGTGGCAAGCATTATGGGCCGGTCGGGGTATCTGTGCTGGGCGCACCAGATCGCCTTGATCACCCCCTCGGAGCCGGAGGCGGCCCAGATCACCCTCTGGAGCTTGGGCGAGTTCAGGCTTTCGATAAGCCTCTCGGCGGCCCGGATCTCAAGCGGCGTGAACATGTTGTAGGCGTTGCGCGGGACCTCCCTGCAGTATTCCTGGAACTTCATCTCGAAGTAGTCGTTGTTGTGCCCCAGGTTCGCCACCAGCACGCCGGAGGAGAAGTCGAGCAGCTTCGCCCCGTCGACCGTCCAGAGGTAAACCCCCTTGGCCCGCTCTATCACGGCCTGGGTCGGGGTGTATGTTTTGTGGCCCTTGGCTATGAGCCTGGCCGCCTTCTCCCTTATCTCGTTCGATTTGGGTTCGCCCTCGATCCTGACCACCCTCTCCCTCATCATCCCCACCCCTCAGATCGGCTTGTCGTAGATGACCTTGTTCCCCTCGTAGGGGTCGTTTATTATGATCCCGAAGTCGCCGAAGGAGGCGGTGACGGGCGTGCCCATCCCCCTCTTGAAATACTCGAAGTTCTTGTCCCTGACGATCCTGGCGGCGTGGATTATCGCGACCGATATCCTCCCCTCCTCGGCGTTCGGGTAGGTGTGCTTGACCTCCTCGGGGGATTTGCCCAGGAACTTGACCTGTGCCACGGCCTGGATGCAGGCTATCAGGCTGTCCTTGCCGTAGCCGACGTAAGCCTTGGAGCCGTCCGGCCTTTCGACATCCCTGGTGAAGTGGGTGTTGGAGGTCCTCATGCCGCCGCCCTCGATGTAATACCGGAGGCCCCTGTATTGGGTGTCCGACTCGACCTTGCCCCTGGTGCAGAGTATCTCGCTCTCCTGGTTGACCGGCCCCTCGAAGTCGGGAGGGGTTATCCAGTTGTTGACGAAGTAGACGTTCATACCGTTGTCGAAGATCACGTTCACCTCGACGGCGTCATACGCGTCGATGTTGTATTCCTTTATCAGCTTCTTCTTCTGGCCGAAGGCGAAAAGCGACACCGGCTTCACCTTCAGGTAGTAGATGAACAGATCGGTCCAGTGCACCCCGACATATGTGAAGGGATCGCTCTGGGTGACCCATTTGAAGGTCTTGGTCGAAACCTCCAGCGGCTCCTCCAGCACCGCCCTCCCGTATATAGGCTCGCCCATCTCCTGAAGCAGCTCCTTGAAGATCTTCATGTGGTCGGGATCGTATCGCTTGTGCATATCGACGCCGACGATCAGGTTCTTCTCCTTCGCCAGCTTTATGATCTCGTCCGCCTCGTTTATGTCGAGGCACATCGGCTTTTCGACCACCACGTGCACCCCTCTTTTGAGGGCCTCCAGCATGGGCGGTGTGTGGAGGTGGTCGGGCGTGGCGACGGCCAGGATGTCGAGGTCGGGGAACCTATCCAACATATCGACCCAGGGGGTCTCGCCGTGGAACGGGGTTATCTCGACACCGGTCAGCTCTTTGTATCTGGCCTGCGCTCTCTTGGCCGAGGCCTCCGTCCTGGTCGCCACGCCCACAAGCTCGAACTGGACGTCGGCCAGCTCCCTGGCCAGCTCGTCCATCCCTATCCTCCCGAGCCAGGGGGCTATGCCTGACCTCTGTAGATCGGCGTAGGTCCTCAGATGGACGTCCCCGCCGAACATCCCCGCCCCTATCAACCCGATCCTTATCCTCCTCATCCTCTCCCTCCCTCAAGCGGCGGTGATCTGATGGGACGGATCGCAGCCCTATTTTATACCAGTCCGGATCGGCCGTCAAGGCGTTTTTGTCGGCCGCCGCGAAAGCGGGCTTGACGGGGGACGGGCGGAATGGTACAATCCCCCGGAATTAAGACAAAAACATCTTTTTATCCGAATTCGGGGGTGTTTTCGTGACCGGCCGATGTCCCGGCTTTTCGAGGTCCGTTTTGCCTCGGACGTTCGAGGTGAAATGTCCCAACTGCGGCAGGGTTTTGGAGTTCTTCAGCGACGAGACGAAGCTGAGGTGCAAATGCGGGCAGGTCGTCTACAGGGAGGGCCAGCCCACCTGCGCCGACTGGTGCCCCTTCGCCGTCGAATGTCTCAGCGGGGTTCTGCCCCCGGAGAGGATCGAGGAGCTGAAGAGGAGGAGGGAGAGGCTGAAGGGCGAGGAGAACACCGAGTTTTTCGAGAGGGTTATGAGGCTGTGTCAGGCCAAGCTCGCGGGAAAGCGGGGGAGTGAGGGCGGATGATCTACTCCACCTCGACCAAATACGCCGTCATGGCGCTCATGAAGCTGGCCCGCAGCTCAGACGGGGTCGACGGGGATACCGCGCTTCTTCCTGGCGAAGCTGGTTCAAACCCCACGAAGACCGCGGTCGCCGACCTGGCGGCCGAGATGTGCGAGGAGGTTTCGGGAGGGCCGGGAAGGTGGTCAGGAGGATAATAAATGCAATGC
>QNBQ01000216.1 GCA_003645735.1 Candidatus Poribacteria bacterium | reverse complement strand
GCTAGAAAGATGGTTTTGGAGGTTCTTGAGGAGAGGTTCGGCATCGTCCCTCTCAGCTTGATAGAGAGGATCAGGTCGATAAGCGACGAAACCGTTCTAACCGCGCTGGTGCGCCAGGCGGTGCGGTGTGGTTCGCTTGATGAGTTCCGGGAGGCGATCGATAAAGCCCTCTCATGAGGATAACCTCGCCCCGTAAACGGCGCTTCCCACCAGCCGCCGGTAGATCCTCAGGAACCCCTTGACCTCCTTCCTCGGCGGCCTCCAGTTCTCGAGCCTCCTCTCGATCTCCCTCTCGGTCAGCTCGACCTCCAGCCTCCTGGCGGGGATGTCGATATGTATGACGTCCCCATCCCTGACCGCCGCTATCGGCCCTTTGAGGGCCGCCTCGGGGCTGACGTGTCCTATACACGGCCCGCGGGTGGCCCCGCTGTAACGCCCGTCGGTGACCATCGCCACCTCCTCCGAGAGGCCCATCCCCACCAACATCGCCGCCGGTATCGAAAGCTCCCTCATCCCCGGCCCTCCAACAGGCCCCTCATACCTTATCACCAGCACATCGCCCGCCTCAACCCCTCCCCTCATCAGCCCGTTCCTCACCTCCTCCTCGGAGTCGAAGACGCGGGCGGGGCCGGAGTGGATCAACATCCCCGGAACAACCGCGCTCCGCTTCACCACCGCCCCCTCGGGCGCTAAGTTGCCGTAGAGGACGGCTATCCCCCCCTCGGGCGCGAGGGGCGACTCTATCGGGCGGATCACCTCCTCATCTCCCGGCCTCCGCTCCACCTCCCCCGCCAGCTCGCCTATGCTCCTCCCGGAGATCGTGGGGGCGGAGGGGTGTATCAACCCGCCCCTCATCAGCTCCCTCACCACGGCCCTCACGCCGCCGACTCGATGCAGATCGGAAACGGTCAGCCCGGAGGCCGGCTTGAACTTCCCAAGGAGCGGGGTCGACCTGCTCAGCTGGTCGAACCACCCCAGATCCAGCTCCACCCCGACCTCGGCGGCCAGGGCGGGTATGTGAAGCGTCATGTTGGTCGAGCCCCCGATCGATATGGCGACCCTGGCGGCGTTCTCGAGCGACTCGGGCGTCAGGAAGCTTCGGGCCGTGATCCCCTCCTTCACAAGCTCCACCGCCCTCACCCCCGCCTCGAAGGCCATCCCCCTCAGCTCATCGGAGCCCGCCTGGACGGTGGCGTTCCCCGGGAGGCTCAACCCCAGCGCCTCGACCACGATGCACATCGTCGAGGCCGTCCCCATCATGTTGCACCCGCCCGGCCCGGGACAGGCCCTCCTCTCCACCTCCTCAAGCTCCTCGATCGTCATCCCACCCGACGCGAACCTCCCGATCGCCTCCTTGACGTCGCTGGCGACCAGGGCCTCCCCCTCGGGGGAGATGTGGGGCGGCATCACCCCGCCCGTCAGGAAAACCGTCGGCAGATCCAGCCTGGCGGCGGCCATCAGCATGCCGGGGACGATCTTATCGCACGTGCAGATGCAGACCATCCCGTCGAACTGATGCGCCTCGACCGTCAGCTCGATGGCGGCGGCTATCACGTCCCTCAAGGGCAATACGTAATGCATCCCGATCCCCTGGGCGATCCCGTCGCAGACGGCGGGGACGTTGAACTCCATGGGCGTCCCACCGGCGGATCTGATCCCTTCTTCCGCCAGCTCGGCCAGCTCCCGGAGGTGGGCGTGTCCCGGGACGAACCCCGCCCAGGAGTTGACGACGGCTATCAGCGGCTTTCGGAGGTCCGACCCGTCGAACCCCGCCGCCCTGTAAAGCGCCCGGGCGTATGTCCCTTCCACCCCCTCCAAAACCCTCCGGCTGCGCAGCTCCATCTACCACAACACCTCCTCATCCCTGGCCTTCTCGTATTCGCGCCTCCTCTCCTTCAGATAGGTCGGCACAGGCACGTCCCACCAGCCGGTCGCGATGCCCCCCGAGTAGGGGAACTGTTTGTTGACGATGACCTCTATCACCGCCGGCCTGCCGCTTTCGAAGGCCCGCCTGAGAGCCGGCTGAACCTCGGCCGCCTTGGAGATCCGCTCCGAATAGCAGCCGAACCCCTCGGCGATGGCTTTGAAATCGGGCGAGATCAGGCTCCCGTCCTCCTTCGTGAAATCACACGCTATCCTCCTCTCCTCCCCGTAGACGGCCACCTGCAGGTCGTTTATCGACTGCCAGCTGATGTTGTTCAGCACCAGTATGACCACGGGCACGTCGTATTGGACAGCGGTGGCCAGCTCGTGGATCGTCATGAGGAAATCGCCGTCCCCCGCAACGCCCACCACTTGTCTATCGGGACAGGCGAGCTTGGCGCCTATGGCCGCCGGGAGGGTGAACCCCATGGTCGAAAAGCCCCCCGAAGTGATGTTCGTCCTCGGCTCGTAGAAGAGGAACTCCTGGAGTATCTGGGCCTGGGGGTTGCCGGCGGCCGAGACGACGATCGCGTCCCTGTCCAAAAAGGCCCTCAGCTCCTTCAAAACTGCCGATATCGTCACAGGCTCGCGGGAGGGGTCCTGGAAATCGGCGAGGAACTCGAACCACTCCCTCCTCAGCCTGGCTATCTCGGCCCGATACTCGGGCTTGGGCTCGATCTCATACCCCTCAAGCGCCTCCAGAAGCTGGGCCAAGACGACCTTCGCATCCCCCACCAGCCCTACCTCAACCGGGTAGTTCTTCCCTATCTCATTGGGGTCGATGTCGATGTGTATCAGCTTGGTGGGCGGTATGTTGAACGTGACGCCCCTCCTGTAGGAGGAGGTCGTCTCGTCGGCGAAGCGGACGCCGACAGCCAGGATGACGTCGGCGGATCGGGCCAAAGCGTTGCCGCAGCTCGTCCCCTTGGAGCCGCCCAAAAGCCCCGAGAGGGGGTGATCCTCGGGGAAGCAGCCCTTCCCCTGGAGGGTCGTGAGCACCGCCGCGTCCAGCTTCTCGGCCAGCTTCTTAAGCTCCTCCCACGCCTCGGCGTGGTTAACCCCTCCGCCAGCCAGGATGACGGGCCTCCTGGCGGATGCGAGGATCGCGGCGGCCCGATCGACGTCCGACTCGTCCGCCGCCAGCCTCTCCGGAGCGGTGTGCGCTTCCGGATCGGGTATCTCCACATCGGCGCTCTCGGCCTGGACGTCCATCGGCAGGGCGATCACGACCGGCCCCCTTCTACCGGACATCATGACGTTGTAGGCGTGGGCCAGGGTTTTGGGCAGCTGCCTCACGTCTGTGACCTGCCACCACCTCTTAACGATCGGATCGAACACCCTCACGTTGGCCGCGTCATGCCCCCTCTCCACCTCCTGAAGCACGCCCTTGCCGAACATGTAGGTGTGGACGTCGCCGATGAAGAGCATGCAGGGGGTGCTGTCCACATAACAGGTGGCGACACCTATCACCGTGTTCATCGCCCCCGGCCCTATGGAGGTGAAGCAGGCGAGCGGTTTTCCGCTGGCGCGATAGTAACCGTCCGCCAGGTGAACGGCCGCCTGCTCCGATCTGACCTGGATGATCCGTATGTCGTCCCTGTCGACGAAGGCGTCGATCAAACCCAGACATCCGTGGCCGGGTATGCCGGCGAAATAAGGTATCCCGGCCTTGGCCAGAAACTCGGCCACCATCTGTCCCCCCGTCAGCTCCATGGCTCACCCCCCTCACGCTTTTAAGCGTGTTCTTATGACCTCAAACAGCTTCTCGACGTAGAGCTTCGCCATGAAGGCGTGTCCCTCGGCGGTGGGATGGATGCCGTCGGGGAGGAAGGACTGGGTCGAGGGGTCGTCGGAGAAGGCGCGGTGGAAATCGATCAGAGGGGCGTCCAGCTCGCGGGCGACCCTCCGCATGATGTCGGCGTAGAGGTCGACGAGGTAGTTGAGGCCGTGTTCGCGGTATTGGGGCAGATCGGCCAGCGGATAGCTCGGGGACATCGGCAGGGGCGTCCCGAAGACGGGTATCGCCCCGGATGAGGAGATGATCCCCCCGATCCTGCGCAGGTTTTCCTCATACTCCTCGGGGAGGACGCGGGGCGTGTCGGCCGGGGGGCCGTCCGGGCGGAAGAAGCCCGCATCGTTCACCCCGAACATGACCGTCACGATGTGCGGCCTGTGGGAGAGCACGTCCCTATCGATCCGTCTGAGGGCGAGCGTCGTTATGTCCGAGTTGACCCCCGCGTTTATGACCCTGACCCTCCTCCCCGTCAGCTTGGTCAGCTCCCTCTCGGCTATCGAGGTGAACCGCTCCTCCGGCTTGACGTTATCGCCCTTGGTTATCGAATCCCCGAAGGCGACTATCCTGATCTCCTCCACCGTCGGCACCTCCCGATTCGATCGGATTCGACTTAAAGTTAACACATCGACCGCCCCCAGTCAAACCCGGAGGGGGTTGCGCGATCCGGCTTCGGGGCCTATAATAACCCCGACCGGTTTGAGAGGAGGTTGAGTGCGATGTATGACCTGGTTTTGAGGGGAGGGATCATCGTCGACGGAACGGGAAAGGAGCCGTTCGAAGGGGATGTGGCCGTCTCCGGGGATGAGATCGCCGCCGTGGGAAGGGTCGAGGGGCAGGGGAGGGCGGAGGTGAAGGTCGACGGGCTG
>QNBQ01000215.1 GCA_003645735.1 Candidatus Poribacteria bacterium | reverse complement strand
TTGCTCAACTCCTCTTCAAAATGAAGCTCCACAGCTTCTTTCATGTTCCGCATCAGCTCGTCCAACGTCTTGCCCTGTGTGAATATGTCAACTCCTATCCCCCTCGCGCACCACCATTCCCCGTCGTTGTATATCTCGAACTTCACCAGAGTCATCTCGCTCCTCCCCGGGCGCATCTCATCCCTTCAGGCTGTATGAGCGGAGGGATATCGCCCTCTCTGGAAGGGAAGCTATGTCTCCCTCATTTGGAAAAAGAAAATGGCTCCCCGGGCAGGATTCGAACCTGCGACCTAGCGGTTAACAGCCGCCCGCTCTGCCAGCTGAGCTACCGGGGAACCGGAGGGCGATTAAATTATAGCATAACCCCGAGCGGGTTTGCAAACCGCCATGTGATCCGCCCTTCGACCGGGCTTCAAGGCGGGCGGGATTCGTGATATGATTATTTTGAGACAAATTCCGCAGAAGAGGGGGGATGAGGATGGAGCTTTGCAGATGGGCGTTCATCAGCCTCATAGCCGCGGGCCTGATGGCGGGAGGGGCCGTCGCGAAGATCGCCCCCGAGTCGATCGTGGGGGTTTGGCTGTTCGACGAGGGGGCGGGCGATGTGGCCAAGGATTACTCCGGCAACGGGCATGACGGCAAGCTGGAGGGCGGCCCTAAGTGGGTCGAGGGCGTGTTCGGAAAGGCGCTGGAGTTCGACGGGGTTGATGACTGCGTCATAGTCCCTCCCTTCGAAAACCCCACCAAAGCGGTGACGGTCACCGCCTGGGTCAAAAGCAGCACGCCCACCTGGAACACCTGGGGATGGGTCCTCAGCAAGAGGAACGCCTTCATCCTCCACCCCAACCAGGGCACCAAGAACATGTCGTGGTGCGTCTTCATCGACAACGACTGGAACACCCCCAACGGGTGGCGCGCCGGCGAGATCGGGCCGGACGATATCACCAAATGGCACATGTATACGGCGACCTTCGACAGCTCGACCGGCGAGTGGAAGCTCTACATCGACGGCGAGCTGAAAAGCACCCTCTCCTGCAACAAGGCCGAGATCAACCTCGACACGGGCCACATGACCATAGGGCGGGATGACGACGAGTGCCCCGGCAGATACGGGCAGGGCGTCATCGACGAGGTGGCCCTCTTCAGCGTCGCGTTGAGCGAGGATGAGATCAAGGAGATAATGACGAAGGGCCTGGGCGTGGCCCTCGGCATCACCCCCGTCTCCCCCAAGGGGAGGCTCGCCGTCACCTGGGGCGAGGTCAAAAGCGAGTGAAGGCCGGAGCGGCTGAGGGGCCGAATAAGAGAGGGGCACCTCGCGTGCCCCTCTTGTTTTGCCCGCATGAGCGGACGCGCTCTCCTCCTCGCCATCATACTCATACCGCTCAACTCCCTCTGGATGATGACCGCCTCCCTCTGGAACGCCGGCTATCCGACGACCGTCTCCCTGTTCTTCAACGCCGTGTTTTACCTCTTCGCCCTGGCGCTCATCAACGAGGCGTTGAAACGGCTGTGCCCAAGGGCCGCGCTCTCGACGGCGGATCTGGCCCTGATCTATATCATGCTGACGGTCGCCTCCGCCGTCAACGGCCTCGATATGCTACAGCTCATAGGGGCGATGATAGCTGGGCCTCACCTCCTGGCCACCCCCGAAAACGAGTGGAGGGAGCTTTTCCTGGGATATATCCCCTCCTGGCTCGTCGTGTCGGAGGGATCGGTCCTCGAGAGATACGCCTCCGGAGGCTCATCCCTCTACTCGATGGAAAACGCGCTCCCCTGGGTCGCCCCCGTCCTGGCCTGGTCGGCCTTCACCGTATCGCTCCTGCTGGTCATGGCGGGCTTAACCCTGTTTTTGAGCCCGAGATGGGTGTGGGGCGAGAGGCTCAGCTACCCCATAATCCAGCTCCCCCTCCGCCTGGTGAGGGGCGGCTTTTTGGGGGAGGGGAGGATGTGGCTCGGCTTCGCCGTCGGCGCCCTGATGGGGGCGGTAAACGGCCTCCACTTCTTCTTCCCATCCGTCCCGACGATCGGCAGGCCGATAAACATCGGGAGGTTCCTCACGGAGAGGCCGCTGAGCGCCGTGGGGTGGCTGCCGGTGGCCGTTCACCCCTTCGCACTGGGCCTGGCCTTCTTCATGCCGGTCGATCTGTCCTTCTCCTGCTGGTTCTTCTACTTCTTCTGGAAGTTCGAGAGGGTGGCGGCGGCCGCCCTGGGGCTCAGGGCCCCCGGGTTCCCCTTCATAGACGAGCAGACCACCGGGGCCTACATCGGCTTCGCCCTCCTCACCCTGTGGATGGCCCGCGGGGAGGTGATCAAGGGTTTCAAACCGGGCTCACCCCTCACCCGCCTCGCCCTGGCCTCGACCCTTGTGGGGTCGATCGGGATAGCCTCTTTCTGCCTGAGCGCCGGCATGAGCCTCCCGATGATCGCGGCCTTCTTCTCCATCTACTTCCTCATCTCGATCTCCATCGGCAGGATAAGGGCGGAGCTGGGATCGCCCGTGCACGACCTCCACTTCTCGGGCCCGGGCAGGATGATCGTCTCTATAGCCGGCACAAGAAGGCTTCGCCCGGCCGATCTGACCATCGCCTCGCTCTTCTGGTATTTCAACAGGGCCTACAGGAGCCACCCGATGCCGTGTGTCCTGGAGGGGGTTAAGCTGGGCGAGAGGACGGGGGTATCGGCGGTGAGGGCGGCGGCCTACGCCATCTTCGCCGGCGTTTTCGGGACGCTCAGCGGGTTCTGGGCGCATCTGCACGCCGCCTACCGGCACGGCGGGTGGGGAAAGCTATGGCCGGCCTATGAGGCCTTCAACAGGCTCTCGTATTGGCTGACGACCCCCTTCGGCGGGGATATCCATCACATCTCCGCCTACGCCGCCGGCGCGCTCGCCGTCCTGCTGCTGTCGGCCGTGAGGATGAGGTTCATCTGGTTCCCCCTGCACCCGGTGGGCTTCGTCGTCTCCAGCAGCTGGGCGATGAACCCCTTTTGGTTCTCCATCTTCCTGAGCTGGGCGGTCAAATCGGCCGTCCTGAGATACGGGGGGCTGAGGGCTTACAGAGGACTTGCCCCCTTCTTCCTGGGCCTCATACTGGGCGAGTTCACCGCCGACAGCTTCACCAGCCTGGCGGGGACGATCCTGAGGGTGCCCACCTATATCTGGTATGGGTGAGGCTCAGACGTGCAGCCGAACGGTCGTCCGCCTGTTTTTGGGATCGAAGGCGATGAGCGTCAGATCCCCTTCCCTGAGGAACGTCCCGCTTTCAAAGCCCGATCGGGAGAAGACCTCCTTGAGCGGGACGCCGTCGACCGAAACGCCCCTGACCTCCACGCCCCTGACCTTGAGCGTCAGCTCGGGAGTCAGCACCGGCAGATCCAGGTGTATCGTCAGCCCCTCGACCCTCAACTCGGCCATCTCCCTGGCGCAGGCGTATCTGGCTATCTCGCTGCACTTGCGCCACCGCGTCCTCTCCCCTTTGGGGTCGAGCTCCCTCAACCGCCGGACGATCGTCTTCAGTGCGTTGAAACCCCTCCGGTCGTCGTTGTGCATCCCGTAAAAGCCCTGCCAGTGGCTGCACAGGATCGCCGGGTCCCCCGCCTGGATCACCGCCGGAAGCCTCCCTCCCTGCAGATCCGCCGTGATGTATTTGTCGACGTTCACCTCCCCGTATCCCGTCCAGGAGCCGGTCCAGTCGCCGGTCGATGCGATGATCTCCCCCACGGCCGTTCCCGCTTCTCTATCGGGATACCAGACGGGCGTTTCGACCGGGCCGTCGATGGAGACCCGCTTGAAGAAGTAGGGGGTGGGGTTGCCGGTGACCTCCCTCAGGGCTATGCCGACGACCTTGGCATAAAACTCCAGCGTCTTTCCCCCGAACCCTCCGGGCGACGTGACCCCCTGGGGGGTCAGCCCGACGTTTTGCAGGATGCGGCAGGCCGTGGCGATGTATTCGATCACCAGGTCCTCCTGATCGGTCGGGAGGGCCGACCACTCCACCTGCTCCCATATCCCCGACTCCAGCGGCTTGAGCGTCTTGGGGTCGACCACGACGGTGTGGGTGATCATCTCCGGCGTTATGTCGAAGGCGGGCGCGATCAGCTCCCGGCACATCTTCAGCCAGCTCTCCCACTGCTCCCTGCTGAAAAGCGGCAGCCCCTCGTCTATCCTCCCCAACGCGGCGGGGCAGGGCACAAGGCTGAACTTCCCCTTGACCCCGTTTTCGAGACACCACTCGGCGAACTCGCGGGTGAAGGACTCCGGGTGGACGACCGGCACGTCCTCCCATCGCCTCTTCACCCCGTCGACGGCACACCGATCCCGCATCCAGAAGTAGTTGAGGTTGATGAGAACCGTCGAATCGTCGATGATGAGCGATATGGGCACCTTATCCAGGGCATGCCTCGCTATCTCGACGCTGATCATGGTTCACCTCAACGTGGATGGTTAAGCTATCCCCTGGGCGGACATCGCAGTCCACGATGACGACCTCCCTTCCAGGAGGCGTTTGGACAACCCTCCTCAGAGCTGCCCTCCTCCCGTCCACGGTTATCCTTTTACCCTCGCCCCATAAGATCTGAACCGAGCATTTGAGCGGACAGGGGCCGTCCTGATGGAC
>QNBQ01000214.1 GCA_003645735.1 Candidatus Poribacteria bacterium | reverse complement strand
TAACCTCCTCTTCGGGAGGGACAGATACGCCAACCTGCGCCTGGCCCTGGAGAGCGGGTTCGACATGATAAACCCGGAACATTACGACGCGGACGAGGAGTTCGTAAGCCTCGCCGTCGAGTCGGGCCTGACAGTCACGGTCGGCAGGACGAACGACCCCGACGAGATAAGACGGGTCGCCCGCCTGCCCATCTGGGGCCTGCACACCGATCTGCCCGCCCTGGCCGTGAGGATCGTCCGGGGGATGGGGAGATGAGCATGATACACCTGGTCGTGGGGGGATCGCCCATCGATCTTTACATCTGCGAGATCCTGGCCGGGATGGGCCTGCCGTTTGAGAGGGTCGGGCGGCGTTCGATCGGCGGGCCGGGGAAGTATGTGGCCGTCCTGGCGGGGGATGTCGGGCTGGAGGCCGAAGATCGGTCGAGGCTGAGGGAGTTCGTGAGGGGAGGCGGGGCGCTGCTCTCCATCGGGAGCGCGAACGGCCTTGAGGAGCTGTTCGGCGTGAGGGGGATCACATCGCTGGGCGAGGCGTGGCTCCGACCGGTCGATCCCGTTTTCGCCGACCTCAAAAGCTCGCTGCACGTCTTCGGGGGGATCGCCTTCAACCTCTCCGGGGGGAAGGCCTTGTTCGAGGCCGCCGATGCGAACGGGGAGCCGATGGGATACGCGGGCGCGATCAACCGGTTCGGGAAGGGGGCGGCGATCCTCATAGGGGCCGACCTCCCCCGGTCGATCGTCCACATCCAGCAGGGGCTGAGAATTGAGCGGGACGGGGAGCCGGCGCCGGACGGATCGGCGCCGATAGACGACGGGATGCTCAAAACGGAGGACGGGCTGGTTCTGGATTGGGAGAGGGACAGGGATGAGCTTGAGGGCGTGAGGCTTTTCCTGAGGCCGATAGCCGACGAGCTGAGGATCATCATCGTCAAATCGATCCTTCGCCTCGCCTCCCTCACGGGCCTGCCGCTGCCGATGATCTGGCGGTGCCCCGCCGGCGCCAGGGGGATCGGTCTGATCTCGCACGACACCGACGGCAACGATCCGGAGAAGGGTCGGAGGATCCTCGACGTCGTCCGCGATCTGGGGCTGAAGACCACCTGGTGCGTCCTGTATCCGGGGGGATACCCGCCGGGGCTTTACGGCGAGCTGAAGAGATGCGGGATGGAGATCGGCCTCCACTTCGACGCCATGACCGGCGACAGGTTCAGGAGGTGGTCTTTCGAGAGCCTGGACGTGCAACGGCAGTGGCTGATCGACATGACCGGGGTCGAGCCGCTCAGCAACAAGAACCATTACACCAGATGGGAGGGGAGGCTGGAGTTCTTCAGATGGGCGGAGGAGCTGGGGCTGAGGGTCGATCAGAGCAAGGGGCCGTCCAAGCGGGGGACGTTAGGATTCGTCTTCGGCGGATCGCACCCCTGGAGGCCGATCGACGATGAGGGGGAGAGGCCGAGGCTGATGGATCTGATCGAGATCAACCTCTTCTCCCAGGACATGATCTTCTTAGGCTCGCCCCAGGCCTCCCCCTTCCACCCGGCCATAGTCGGGTCGGAGGTCGGGAGGGCGTTGATGGAGGAGACGGCGCGCGTCGGGGGCGTCGCCCATTTCCTCTTCCACCCCGCCCACATCGACCGGCCCGGCGTCCGGGAGGCCCTGAGGGAGCTCGTGGAACACGGCAGGTCGATCGGCCTTGTCTGGATGAGGTCGGATGAGATATGGAGGTGGGAGCGGTTCAAAAGGGAGGTGAGACAGGAGATAGAGGTGGAAGGGGAACGGCTGATCTGGCGGATCGCCCCTCCCGAACCCTCCCCATGCGATGTCTCCCTCCTCATCCCTCGGCCCGCGAAGGTGTTGAAGGCCGACGCCGGCGAGATGGGAGATGAGACGATTTTCGGGTTTCGGTTCGCCCGGCTCACCCGCCCGCTCGACGGGCCGGTGGAGATCATATGCGCGATTTAGGGATCAGCGATCCACCCCCACGCTATCTTCACCGCTAAAGGCGGTGTTGAACTCGGGCGAGGGGGCTTGATATAATCATGGGGCGGGCTCAAAACCTCCCCGGAGGGCATCCGATGTTCAGATTCAAACCCGACCCCGACTTCTCCAGGCTCAGAAAGGTTCTCCTGAGGGAGGGGGAGCCGGACAGGGTCCCGTTTTACGAGCTGTTCGCCGATCCCGAGGTCGTGAACGCCGTGGCCGAGAACCTCGACCTGGTCGATCCGAAATACCGGAGGGAGGTGGAGGCAATAGGCGATAAGGTCATCAGGTTCTACTACATGCTGGGCTACGATTACGTCCCCGCCGGCGCCGGGATCAACCTGCCCAGACATAACGTCCTACAGGCGCCCGACACGGCGGAGCTTTCGAGGGGGATGAGGACGTGGGTGGACGAGCACCGCGGCACGATAGAGACCATGGAGGATTTCGAGAGATACCCCTGGCCCTCCCCGGAGGGGATCGACCTCTCCTACATCGAATACCTGGGGAAAAACCTGCCGGACGGGATGATGGTGATCGGCTCGACAAGCGGGGTGCTCGAAAACGTGACCTGGCTGATGGGCTATGAGGTCCTATCGTTCGCCCTCTACGACAACCCCGAGCTGGTGGAGGCGATGTTCCAAAAGGTGGGGGAGCTGCTGGTGGCCGCCCACGAGGCGATGGCCCAGATGGACTGCGTCGGCGCGCTGGTTCTGGGCGACGACATGGGGTTCAAAACCTCCACCCTCATCTCCCCGGAGCATCTCAGGAGATACGTCTTCCCGTGGCAGAAGAAGATCGCCGAGGCCGCCCATAAACACGGCAAACCCCTCATCCTCCACTCGTGCGGCAACTTGGAGGAGATAATGGACGACCTGATCGATTACGTCGGCATAGACGCGAAACACTCCTTCGAGGACGAGATCGTCCCCGTGACCGAGTTCAAGAGGCGATACGGCGACAGGATAGCGGTGCTGGGAGGGGTGGACGTCGGCTTCCTGTGCAGGGCGACGCCCGAGCAGGTGAGGGAATACGTCAGGAGGGTGTTGGAGGAGTGCATGCCGGGGGGCGGCTATTGCCTGGGGACGGGCAACAGCGTCGCCAACTACATCAAGCTCGAAAACTACCTGACGATGCTGGATGAGGGGCTGAGGTCGGGGGTTTACTGATCCCCTTCATCCTCGGAACCCCGCTCCTCCTCGCGCAGATATCTGCCGGCCATCCTGAACATCTGGACGAACCCCGCCCCCGCGCCCACCACCGTCCCCAAAACGGAGCCGACCGTTTCTTGACCCAGCTTGATGCCGAGGTATCTCCCGATCAGGAAGCCGATGATCGTCGAGATGACGAGCACCATCCCTATGGTGCTCATCTCCCCCAGCGTCCTCCACGTCTCCCCGCCCGTCTTCCTCCCCCTGAAGAGCATCGGATCACTTCTCCCTCAGATCCTCAAGCGTCTTTTTCAGCTCATCGAGCACATCCTCCCCCACGGTGAAGATCGCATCCACGCCGGTCGCCTTGGCGTAGATCCCCTCCTCGGCCTCCTTCCCCAGCTTAAGCTCATACGTTTTGCCGTCGCGCGTCTTGAGCTTCAGGAGGAGCTGGGGTTTGTCCAGGCCCAGCTCCGAAAGCGGCTTCCTCTCCTTGACGAACCGAAGCGCCTTCAGGTCGTGAACCTTGTAGACCATATCGCTGACGGCCACGTTCCTCGCCTTCTCCTTGACGGGGGAGACGATGTGCCAGTCATACCCCTTCCTCAGGCACTTTATCTCGGTCCCGTCGTGTTTCAGCTCCAGCTCCACCACGTCGCTCGTCTTGATGTCCCACACCTGCTTCGTCCTGAGGTCGAGCAGGGTCACGTCGAGCTTTTTGAAGTCGGAATCGCTTATCAGGACGACGGCGTTCGAGTAGCTCCCGAGCGCATAGACACCCTCCTTTGTCTTGGAGCCGAGCTTGACGAAGTAGACGTCCGGCTTTCCGGCCTCATAAACCCTGATCTCCACCTTGGGCGGCTTCAAACCGTATTTCTCGAGGTTCTCAGCCTTCTCCGAGACGAACCTCCTGGCCTTGAGCGAATCCAGCGCGAAGAGCAGATCGCCCACGGCGACCTCATCGGCGTCGACCTTCACCGGCTCGACTATCTCCCACTCGGCCTCCCCCTTCTTCCTGCAGACCAGCTTCTCGCCGCCCCTTATGATCTCGATCTTATCGGCCTCGAACCTCTGGAAGGCTATGACGGTTTTATCCCTCAGGTCGAACGGCTTCTTGAACAGCCCGTCCACGTCGTCCGACTCCACCGAGTAGACGAAGGGTTGGGAGGCGAGCTTGACGTAAACCCTGCCGGTCTTATCGTCCTTCAGTCCTATGAGCAGCTTTTTGGTCTTGCCGTCGTATTCGATCTCTATCTCCGCCCTGGGCTTGTCCAGGCCGTATTTGGCCAGCGATTTGGGGAAGTCATCCTCGAAGACAGCCACCCTCAGATCCCTCAGCTCCTCCAGCACGTCTTTAACAGCGTCCTGATCGGCGTTGGTCTCGACCGGCTCGCGCATCCTCCACTTCCCCTCCTCGTCCTTGCTCAGCTTGATCGCCGGCTTGCCCGGGTAGGAGAGCGTCAGCGATTTGGCCTCCTTCAAG
>QNBQ01000213.1 GCA_003645735.1 Candidatus Poribacteria bacterium | reverse complement strand
TACGACGTCATGCGGGCCTGCGATCTGTTGATCGTCGCATCGGGGACGGCCACGCTGGAGGCGGCCTGTATGTTGACGCCGATGATCATCGTCTACAAGGTGTCGCTCTCCACCTGGGCGGTCGCCAGATGTATGGTCAGGCTCAAACACAGCGGCCTGCCGAACATCATCGCGGGGAGGGAGATCGTCCCCGAATACCTCCAGAGCAGGGCTGAGCCGGGGATCGTAGCCCGCAGGGCGCTGAGGATGTTGAGGGAGGGATCGGAGCTTGAACGGCAGATAGAGGAGCTGCGGAAGATCAGATCGACGTTGGGGCCGCCCGGGGCGGCGGGGAGGGTCGCGGAGCTGATCGTAAGGATGGCGAGGCGGGATGAAGAGGTATCTCTACGATGTGATCACGGGTAGGAGAGATGGATTCGTCCCGAGGCTCATCATAGCCTCGCTCACCCCGCTTGCTTGGCTTTTCGGGGCGACGGCGAGGCTGAGGAGGGCGGCCTACAAGAGGTGTGCCTCCCTCTCCAAGGGGCTGCCAGTTCCCATCGTATGCGTCGGGAGCATAGCGGCGGGCGGGACGGGCAAAACCCCGACCGTCATAGCGCTGGCCGAGATGTTCGCGGAGGCGGGGGTGAGGCCGGCCATCATATGCAGCGGATATGGAGGGAGGAGGCGGGGAGCGACGATCGTGTCGGATGGTAAGAGGCTGATGGCCGGCGTCGAGGAGGTCGGGGATGAGGCGATCATGGTGGGAAGGAAGCTGCTGAAAAAAGGCATCCCGGTGCTGGCGGGGAGGGAGAGGTTTGAGGTCGGGAGGCTTGCTTTAAGGCTCTTCAAGCCGGATGTCATCATCTTGGACGACGGATTTCAACACCTCAAGCTGCGGAGGGATGTGGATCTGGTCGTCTTGGACGCGGAATCGCCGCTGGGGACGGGCAAACTGCTGCCCGCCGGCACCCTCCGCGAGCCGCCCAGCGCGCTTGAGGAGGCGTCGATGATACTGCTCATGGGCGAGGGGGAAACAAAGGTGAAGGTATCGATACCCATCTTCAGAGCTCGGATCGAACCGAGCTGGCTGAGGCCGATAGGGGAGACCCGTTTCCTCCCCCTGGAAGCCCTGCGGGGGAAAAGGGTGCTCGGCCTCTGTTCGATCGGCAACCCGCGCTCCTTTAAGAGGTCGCTCCTCTCCCTCGGCATCGCCTCCCTCGAGGCCATCGAGTTCCCGGATCACCACCTCTACTCGAAGGATGATCTCGACCTCATCAGGAGGCGGATGAGGGGGTTCGACCTCCTTATAACCACCGAGAAGGACGAGCCGAAGCTCGAAAGGCTCGGCTTCAAGGATGGGTTGGTTTTGGAGATCTCCGTCCGCCTCCCCGAGGGGTTGAAACGGGAGTTGATGAAAACCGTTTCGATTCACCCCCACCTCGCGCGGGGTTTTGGGAAGGGGTGATTAGGGTTGTCGAAGGCTTTGATCGGACTTGCCGTCATCCTTTCAACGTTTTTGATGGCCGTCCTCCCGGCGATCGGCCATGATGCGTGGTATCCACACCTGCACGCCAAGGATCTGGAGAAGATGCTCAAGCGGGGGGAGGAGATGAAGGGTTACATCCTCTTCCTGACGCTGGCCTTTGCCGCTTTCCTATCGATCCTGGCCGTTTTCATCTTGAAGCGGAGCGAGGAGGAGGTCGCGCGCAGGATAGAGGCTGAGCGGGCCAGGTTGGAAAAGCTCGTGGCCGGATCGGCGGAGGCGGCAGCCCCTCTGCTAAGGGAGGGGAGATATGCCGAGGCGATCGAGACGGCGGTCAGGAGATATTCGGAGCTTTGCGGCGTTTCGCACCCTGAGGTGGGAATCGGCGGCGCCTACGCCGTCTCGCTCAGGATAGGGGGAGAGAGGGTGTCTGTGAGGTTATTCGACAAAGCCGGAAGCAGGTGGCTGGAGGTGAGATCGACGGGCGAGGAGGTCGAGGCGAGGGCGCTCATAAACGACGGAGGCGAGCTCAAAGTCGAATCCTTCGAGAGAAAGCTTCCCGTTTAAAAACCCATCACCCTCAAATACGCCCCCCATATCTCCCGACCGTAAAACGCCGAGATCAGCGCCCCGCCCGCCAGAAAAGGGCCATAGGGGATCTGGCTTTTAGGCCCTTTCCTTCCGGCGGCGATGAGGGCCAGGCCGACGAGCGACCCTAAAACGGCGGATAGAAGTATGACGAGGATGACGTGCGGATAAAGCCCGAGGTATAGGCCTATCATCCCCATCAGCTCCACATCGCCCAGCCCCATCGCCTCCTTCTTGAAGATCAGCGATCCGATCACCCCCACGGCGAATATCGCCCCGGCGCCGACCGCCCCTCCGAGAAGCCTTTCGATCAGAACCGAAACATCCCCGCTTTTGATCGCCAAACCGGCGGCGAAAGCCAGGCCGATCCCCATCCCCGGCCCCGTCAGCTTGAGCGGGATGATGTAATGCCGGATGTCTATCGCCGAGACGGCTATCAGGATGGAGCCCATGACGATGTATTCGGGAAGCTCGACCGAGAGGCCGAACCTGAGGTAAAGCAGCGAGAAAAGAAGGCCGGTGATGAGCTCCACCGCCGGATACCTGGGCGATATCCTCGCCCCGCAATGCCTGCACCTGCCCCTCAGGATCAGATAGCTCAACAGCGGTATGTTGTCATACCAGCTTATGGTCGATCCACAGCTCGGGCAGAACGACCTGGAGGGTTTGACGATGGAGAGGCCGATCGGTATGCGGTAGATGCAGACGTTCAAGAAGCTGCCGACGGCCAGCCCGATGGGGAAGAGGAGCAGAGCGCCGATCACCACAGGCTCGCGCCCTCCTCGATCACCTCGCTTATCTCCGCTATCCCTCCCAACCTGTATTTGGGGGGAACCCTCTCGTCATCCTCCGGTATGCCCACCTTCAGCCTCCTGAGATCCAGGACATACCTCCCGCCCCACGGGTTTCGGGGGATCTCTTTCAGAAACGGTATGCCCCACTCCTCGCTCCGCTTCGTCTCGACCAGTTCCTCAAGCGATTTCGGAAATCTCCCGAACTTCCTCTTGAACTCCCGACACGCCCCGGCTATGACCTGGACGTCGTGTATCGCCTTCCTCACCCTCCTCTCCTCCAGCAGCTTCGGGGCGGCCAGGCCGGCCACGATGGCCGCCAGGACTATGAGAACGATCAGCTCCAGAAGGGTCAGCCCCCTCTCATGCCTCATCCGAAATACCTCTCGTAGAACCCCTTCAGCTCCCTCTTCAGCGCCTCCAGCTCGCCCATTATCGCCCCCTCTTTCCCTTCCAAAACCCTCATGAACAGCTTCCCCTCCAGCGCGCATATCCCGTCGTGTATCGGGAAAAGCTCCCTGTCGAGGAAATAGGTGTATTCGACCAGCTCGAAGGGGCCGAAAACCCTCAGGTTCTGCCCCTGAGGCCGCTCACATGCGACCGATCTGTGATCCTTTATCGCACCCAACACCGCTTCAACGGACAGCTCCTCCGCGAAGACGACCGTCCAGTATCTGCCGTAGGTGTGGCCGTGTGCCCTGTGGGTGTCGGAGTTTCCGATTATGGGCGGCCTCCTCCCCCGTTGAAGCTCGTCCATGAACCTCGCCACGGAGAGGAAGTTGTCCTCGGAGGCCACATCCCCGAGAAGCTCGACCGCGTCGTAAAGCCCGTCTTCAAGCAGCTGCTCGTAAACCCGCCTGTCCAGATCGAACCGCCTCGATGCCACCCAGTAGGGGTGGGCTATCACGGCGAAGCCGCCCAGCTCCCTGATCTTCCTCACAACCCAGACCGCGTGGGCGTATTTTCGGGGCGTGAGGCCCTTAACGAGCTCCCTCCCCTCAAGCTCCGCCGCTATCGACGAGACCTCCGCGTCATACCGCTCGATCTCCTCCATCAGGCCGGCCACCCAACCCGACGCGTTTATCGACAGGATATGGCCGCACGACTCCCTGGTCGACACCTCCTCGCCGGGGATCAGCAGCATATCGAGGCCGATCCTCTCGGCCTCCCTTATCGCCTCAACCGATGGCTCGTATTTGTTGTGATCGGTTATCGCTATGAAATCGAGGCCCAGCTCCTTCCCCCTCACGGCCATGTATATCGGCGATTCCGCCCCGTCCGAGTAGAAGGTGTGGATGTGCATATCGCCCTTGAACGGCCTGAGGCTCAGAAGCTCCCCTTCCAGCGAGAACAGCCCGAACGTCCCGATCGGCCTGTGCGCCCCCTCGACGAAGAGGTCGAACCGGTATTCCCCCGGGGTTTTGAAATCGTAGGCGAAGCTCAGCCTCCCTTCGTCCTCCGGTTTTATCTCGAACGAGATCTCCTCCCGCTTGTCGACTTTGGAGAAGAGGCGGATTATGTATCTCCTTTCGGGGTCGAACCGCATGCCGGGGTAGATCCCCTCGACCCTGATCTCCGTTTCCCGACCGCGCCTTACGACCTTCGGATATACATCGAAGTTGAAGCTCATCCCTCACCTCCTGGCGACGCCCACCTTGACCTTCCTGAACCTGGCGGGGGAGGCGCCGTGGGACATCCTGGCCCGCTGTCCCGGCTGTCCTTTGCCGCAGTTGTTTATCCCCCACAGGACGAAATGGCTTTCATCGCATATCGCATCG
>QNBQ01000212.1 GCA_003645735.1 Candidatus Poribacteria bacterium | reverse complement strand
GTCTCCCATTTCGTCGAGCACGTCATAGACGACGGCACGCCCACCAGGAGCCGCGCCGATATAGACCGGCTCATTGAGAAAATGGGCAACGTCTCCAACGCATACACCTGGCGCGACCACACCCAATATTACCACACCGTCCCGACGGAGCACTTCCCCCTGGCCCTGGAGCTCATGGCCGACTACATCCAAAACCCCACCTTCCCGCCCGCGGAGTTCGCGATACAGCGGGGGGTCATACTGAATGAGTTCAACAAGGACAACCACGAGCCGACCCCCAGGCTGCTGGATGCGTTTTACGAGACGGCCTTCAGGATCCACCCCGTCCGGATACCCGTCGGGGGCTATCCCGAGCTGTTCGAGAAGCTGACGAGGGAGGATCTCATCGACTACTACGAGATGACCTACTCGCCGGATAACATGGTGCTGGTTGTGGCGGGGGATATCGATGTGGAGCGGGCTTTCGAGATGGTCTCCAGGCTTTTCGAGCCGTTCAAACGCCGGAAGCCCTTCTCACCCAACCTCCCTCAGGAGCCCCCTCAGGTCGCCATGAGGGAGAGGGTTATCACCGGAAGCGTCGAGATGGCCTACGGGGTGATGGGGTTCCACACGGTGGACGTCTTCCACGAGGACGCGCTGCCCCTGGAGATCATAGCCACGGCCCTGGGGACGGGCGAAAGCTCCAGGATATCGAGGATCGTCAAGGATCAGAAGAGGTTGATCTACTCGTGCGACACCTGGTCCGACACGCCCCCTTATGACGCCGGGATCTGGGCGGTCGAGTTCGACACCGATCCCGAAAAGCTGGAAGAAGCCAAGGAGGCGATCCTTAAGGAGATCTTCAGGGTGAGATCGGAGGGGCTGACTAAGGGCGAGATGGAGAAGGCGAAGGCGATAATCGAGAGCGAATACATCTTCTCGAACCAGTCGATCGAGGAGATAGCCAGCACGGTCGGGAACGATGAGTTCGCAACGGGCGACCCCCACTTCACCGAACGGTTCATCGAGAGGATAAGGTCGGTGACCCAGGAGGACATCCTGCGGGCCGCCGAGAGATACTTCAGGGAGGAGAACCTGACCGTGACGGTCATGATACCGGACAGGCTGGGGTCGAGGTCGAGGGTCATCCTCTCCTCGGGGGGATGTGGGAGGTGTTCGATGGAGAGGGAGAGGCTTGAGAACGGGGCCAGGCTGTTGATCTGCGCCGACGACTCCTTTCCCGTCGTGTCGGTTAACGTCGTGATGCCGGGCGGGTCGAAATACGAGCCGCCCGAGAAGAGCGGCTCATTCCAGCTCATGAGCAAGATGCTGCTCAAAGGGACCAAGAGCAGGACGGCCCAGCAGATCGCCGAGGAGATAGAGTCGGTGGGCGCCTCGCTCGACCCCTTCTGCGGCAGGGAGTTCTTCGGCTGCTCGGCCACGATGCTGGCCGATGACCTCGAGTTCGGCCTGGAGATGCTGTTCGACGTGCTGAGCGAGTCGATCTTCGACCCCGAGGAGTTCGCCAAGCTCAAGGAGGAGGCGATAGCGGAGATAAAGGCGGAGGCGGACGATTGGGTTACCCTCTCCAAAAACAGGTTTTACGAGACGGCCTTCGGGAACAGGGCGCACGAGTTTTACCCCATAGGGAGGTTGGCATCGGTCCAGAACCTGACGGTGGCCGACGTGATGGATCTCTACCACAGGTTCTGCGCCCCGACCAACGCCGTCATATCGGTCTTCGGCGACGTCGATCCCCAGAAGGTCAGGAGGCTGATCGAGGAGGGGATGGCCAAGTGGGCCAGGGAGGCCCAGCCGCTCCCCGACTTTCCCCCTCCCGTCTTCAGGCCGGCCAAAAGGACCTTCCACGAGGAGATCTACCAGGAGGTCGTCTTCATCGGCTACCCGGCCGTCCCGATAAGCTCGGCCGACAGATACCCGATCAAGGTGTTGACCGCCATCCTGGTGGGCGTGGATTACCCTGGCGGCAGGCTTTACAACCGGCTGCGCAACGAACAGCTCGTCTACCTCGTCCACGGCTACACCTACTTCGGGATAGACATGGGCTACATAGCCGTTTACGCCGCCACGGGCCAAAACGGCGCCGAGCAGGCGCTGAGGGTGATGATCGAGGAGATGGAGAGGGTGGCCGAGGGGGAGATAGGGGAGGAGGAGCTGGAGTCGGGGAAGAACATGTGCATATCGAGCCACAGGCTGAACCTCCAGACGTTATCCGACAGATCGGCTGCCGCGGCCTTGAGCGAAAGCTATGGGATCGGATACGATCAGTTCCTCAAGTTCGAGGAGAGGATAAGCGAGATCGGCGTGGAGGACGTGAGGAGGGTCGCCGGGGAGATCCTGGACGGCTCCAGGAGGGCCATAGCGATCCTGAAGCCGAGGTCGAGATGAGGATCCTGACCAGATACATCCTGACCGAGTTCGTAGCGCCCTTCTTCCTGGGGCTGCTCTGCTTCACGATGGTTCTGCTGATAAACGAGGTCTTCGAGCTGACGAAGACCTTCGTCGCCAAGGACGTCAGCCCCAGGTATCTGGTTGAGCTTCTCATCTACGCCCTGCCGGCCACGCTGGTCGTCACCATCCCGATGGCGACGCTGGTGGGCATACTGCTCTCCTTCGGCAGGCTTTCGACCGATAACGAGATAATCGCGATGAAGTCGATCGGCGTCGGCCTGCACCAGCTGATGGTTCCGATCCTCCTCCTCTCGCTTGGGATAAGCCTCTTCACCTTCGCCTTCATGGATCTGGCCCTCCCCAGGGCGAACCGGGCCTATGCCAAGCTGCTTTACAGCATCAACGTCCGCCACCCGGCCCTCATCCTCGAGGAGGGCATCATAATGAGGGAGCTGGAGAGGGAGGGCAGGATGTGGATGTTCGAGGGGCGCGATCCCAAGACCGGCAGGCTGAAGAACGTGAGGATATGGGAGGAGTATAGGGACGGGGTGCCCACGCTGATAACCGCCAGGGAAGCGGAGCTGGATTTCTCGGGGGCGTATGCTAAGCTGAGGCTGTTCGACGGCGTGATATACAAGCCGGGGGAGAGGCCGGAGGATATGATCACGATAAAGTTCGACAGGCAGGAGATAAGGCTTGAGCTGAGCAAGGCGCTTCAGGAGCTGGAGTATCAGGTCACAAGCTTCAGGAGCATGAACCTGTCGCAGCTCAAGGGGAAGATCGCCGAGCTGAAGGCGAAGCTCAGGGAGACGAAATCCCCTCCCTTCAGGGAGGCGATACGCCAGCAGCTGAACAGGGCGTATGTCGAGCTTCACAAGAAGTTCTCCATACCGGCGGCCTGTTTCGCCTTCGGGCTTATAGGGGTGCCGCTTGGAACGCTTACCAGGCGGAGCGGCAAGATGGTCGGCTTCGGCGTGGGCCTCTCGCTCATACTCGTCTACTACGTCCTGCTCAGGGTGGGGGAGACCTCCGGGATCAAAGGAGTGATGAACCCGATGCTTGGCGTGTGGCTGCCGAACATCGTCACGGGGCTGGGGGGTGTGGCCCTGGCGGTGCAGGTCTCACGCGAAACCCCCTTCTGGGCCTACATCAAACGGTATAAGCTCGGAATAGCCAAGGCTCAATCCTGAGCCTCCCTCCTGAGATCCTCCTCCCTGTAGATCATCGGCTTGAAGAGCCACCAGCCCGCAAGCTCCCTCTGATCGGCGTAGTGGGGCGAGGAGGGGTTCTCGCTCTGTCCGGGCGGGAGGATGTTTATCCCGTGTATGTATGGCCTGGTCAGCTCGACGATCTGGATGTATGTGCCTCTATTTGCCTCCGGCAGCGGCGGAAGCGGATCCAGCCTTATCCTTCCCAGCTTATAACCCCACTCGAACATGTTAGGCCCGCGCTCCCCCTTCAGCTCCGAGATGGCCCTTTCAAGCGCGGCGACGATCACCTCGTCCGCGCCCCTCCCGTTCAGATAGTCGTATGAGACGGGGCAGCCCGATCGATCCCCTTCCAACACGTGGAGGATCAGGCTCGGCTGGAGGTAGTAGTGGAACTTCTCCATATCGCCGAAATCGCCGAGGTCGTCCAGGAATATCTCCTCCCTGACCGCCTTCAGCCAGGCGTCCATTATCGTCTTGCCGACAGATCCGTCCCAGACGTGGTTATCCCATCCCCTCAGATATCTGACGGCCTTTTCGATCTCGGGATCCGCCGGCTTGACCTCCTCGACCGCCTTCAGGATGAGCGGCTTGAAGTAATCGGCGTTCTGATCGTTGTAGGCTATGTCCCTGATGATCCCGATCATATCCTCCACGGTCAACAGCTCGTCCGATTCGATCAGCTTCTGTATCCTGTGTATCCTGAAGATCTTCCCCCAGACGGGCGTGTCGCAGTTGTCCCACCAGACCGCCGGCTTGTTGTTCCAGTTGATCAGATACCCCCTTTTGGGGTTGACGGAGTGCGGGAGCTGGTCGAACGGTATGAACCCCCTCCACTCCTGCTCGCCCGACCCTATAAGGGGCAGGCGCGGGTCGGCGTTCTCGGGCCTTACGGGGTGCCAGCCGCAATACCAGTAGCCGATATCCCCGTCGATGGTCGCGCAGAAGAAGTTATGCGATGTGGTTATGTATTCGGCGTATTCGGCGAACTCCTCTATCGTTCTCGCCTTGTTGAACCCGTAGATGGCGACGAC
>QNBQ01000211.1 GCA_003645735.1 Candidatus Poribacteria bacterium | reverse complement strand
CTCCACCTCCGCCTTCCCCTCGTCCGGGTCGTTGGTCGAGAGGATCAGCTCGCAGCTGTATTCCCCGTCCTCCAGATCGCCCGCATAGCTCAGCTCGATGGAGAGCTCGGAGCCGGGGCTTACCCGTCCGCGGGATGGCTCGATCTCCAACCAATCCACATCCTTTGAAAGCTCGAACTCGAGCGGCTCCCTGCCGAGGTTCCTGAGGATCAGGCTGGCGGAGGGCGAGACGGCGGTGTTCCTCACAAGCTCGAACCTTCCGGGCTCGAACTCCAGCTCGGGGCCGGTCGGGACGCCGATCGCCTCGGAGGGCTCGCTCTCGTTCCCCTCCCCGTCGAGGGCGGTCACCGCGATGTAATAGACGAGGGATCCATCGGGCTCGGACGCCAGCAGATCCCTCAGCCCCGTGAGCTCGATGCGGGTCGTGGCCTTATCGACCTCTATCGGCGATTCCCCCTCGGCCGCCTCCTTCCCGTCGTATGAGCCGTCGGAGATGTCGGTGTCGTAGTAGATCCGGTAGCCGGCCAGATCGGGGGCCGGGCTGGGATCCCAGGAGATGATCAGCCTCCCGCCGGTTCCGGGGTTTTGGACCGTCAGACCTTGAACTTTGGGCGGCGGGAGGTTATCGATCGGGACAGCGGATGCCTCGTTGGAGGGCTCCGATTCGAACCGGCCGTCGAAGGCCGTGACGACGTAATAATACCTCACACCGTCCGCGACATCCGTATCGACGAAAACGATCTCCTGGTCCGTGATCTGAACATTTGATCCGGGCCGATCAAGCGATACGGTGTAGGTGTGTCTGGAGCTATAACCGCCGGGGCTCTCCGATCTGTAGATGTAGTAGTGGGTGACGTCGTTCTGTCCCTGGCCGTCATCGGGCGATCTCGTCCACCTGAGGGTTATCGATCCCCCCTGATCATCGGGCGTATCGATGGCGATGAGGTTTTCGGGCGGGCGGGGCCGCTTGGTGTCTATCGCGACGACGGTCACCTGCGCCGTCGCCGATTTCGATTCATCCCCCTTGGAGGTGGCCGTCAGCTCGATGACCGCTTTATCCCCCACGAACAGCGATTCGGGCGGGGTCAGGTAGACGGGGACGTTGTATGAGCCGCCGGGGTTGAGCGAGAGATGCTCTATGGGATCGTCCGGCTTGCCCACGCTCGCCCTCCACTCCGACGGATCGGTTTCGGACTTGTTCGAGGGATCGGGCTGGACCGATAGGGAGAGGGCGAAGGTATCGGGCGCGTTGCCGAGGTTGAAGAGGGGGAAGATCAGCACGGAGGTCTCGCCCGGCTTCACCTCCGCCGGGTCGAGATCGGGGGGCAGGAGCGACAGGGCGTATCTCTCCTCGACCATGACCCTCACCGTCACGTAATCGCTCAGACGGGTCGACCTGCCGCCCCCCAGGTCGATCCCCTTTTCCGAATAGGCCCTCACCTTGAACTCGTGGTAGCCGGAGGGGGCGTTGTCGCACAGCGGGGGTTGGTCCGGGACGGAGATCGTGACCGTTATCTCCCTCGCCTCGCCGGGGGCGAGGTTAACGGGGTTTTCGCTCAGCGATGCCCAGGAGCTGTGTTCCCCTTCGACCTCCAGCTCTATGTTTTGGCGCACCGTCCCGGTGTTCTCCAGTATGAGCTTGAACGTCGCCGACTCCCCCGGCGCGACGGTTTTGATCGGCGTGACATCGGAGGGCGGCAGCTCCTCGCTCAGCTGCTCCGGCGGATACTCCTCGCCGTTCCTCAGGTCGAACGTGTATTTATGCCCCTCGTTGAGGTGGGTGACGGTGTAATCGATTACGAAATATTCGATCGGCTTGCCGTTTTTGATGATCCTTTCCTTGTAGACGAACGGCTTGTATCTGAACCCGAAAAGCCTCTCCACATCACCCACCTCATACGGCCCCGGCCCGTCGCTGTCCCCTCCGTAGAAGTGGCCGGGCGAGCCGCCGACGAAGGTCGTGTCGCTGATGGAGACCGACACGGCCTCGCTGTAGCCGAGGCTCGCCTCAAACGCGCCCGTGAACTTCACACCCTCGGTCTCGAGCTCGAACTGGAAGCCCCATTTGAAGTTGATGCTGCCGGTGACCGTCTTGCCCTCCTCGGTGGTCATGCTCCACTGTGAGGCGGCCTCGGCCGTGCCGACGGTGATCTCCTTGCCGACCCATATCGCGTCGGGAGGGATCGGCGCGTTGTAATATTCGGATACATCGCCGTTATCCGGCCTGCCGTTGTGGTTTCGATCCCCGTTCTCTATTTCGGGCAGCCACTTCCGTTCCTCGGGGGGGAGGCCTTCGACGAAGGCGTTGTAGTTTTCGAGCGTATCGGCGCGCACCTCGACCCTCTTGGGCGAGTAGATCTCCAGGTAATTACTCGGATCGTCCTCCTCCCCCAGAAGCTTGTATCGGTAAACCTCGTAGAAGGCCCTCATCCAGACCACGGCGTCGTCGCCCATGAGATCCGTTCCGAACCGCTCGTCGAAGGGGGTCGAGTAGCTTATCGTCTCCTCCAGAGAGACCGCCCTGGCCTTGGAGACCGTCACGGCGGCTTCGACCGCTCTTGTCGCCATGACCGAGGCCTTCGCCACAACCGCGTTGACGTTCCCGCCCGCGCCTACCTGCCAGGACAGCCCGACCGAGACGGCCTGCTCGACCGATCTGGCCCTGCCGGTAGCCTGGCCGAAGGTGGTGACGGCCGGCCCTACGAACCAGAAGGGCTTCAAGGGGTTGCCGAAGTTCCTCACCAGCTGCGCCTCATACGGCGGCTGGCGGAGCACCGCTATGATCCTCCAGTCCGTCACCTTCGGATAGGAGCCGACGTAAACGAGCCTCTTGGAGTCGCCGTCCAGATCGCCCACCTCCAGCCTCGATCCGAGGATGTTCTGGGAGAGCTGGAACATATCGGGGACGTTCTTCTCAACGGTCAGCTCGTTTGTATCCAGGTAATAAGCGTAAACGGTCGCTTTGTCTTGGTAGCCGCGCCGCAGGACCAGTATCTCGTATGCCTCGTTCTTCCCGTCGCTGTCCACGTTTCCGATGGCGATATCGACCAGCCCCCCAACCCCGCAGAGTATGGGGGAGGGCGTCGGATCGCCTTGGGGGTCGAAGAACTCGATGTTCTTCGTGAACCCGCCTTTGATCTCGTATTTGCTCAACCAGCTCTGCTCGCTCGCCTCGTCGATCGCCGCTTTGAGGTCATAGAAGTTGTTCAGCACGGCTATCTCATCGGCCCCGTCCATGTCTATGTCGCCCGCCGCTATCGCTACGGGGTATGGGTGCACCGAATAGGTTTCGGTGAAAACCCATCCCTTCGAGATGGTGAACGATTTACAGCACTCGGCCGAGAAGTCCATGGGGGTGAAATCGCTCCTTATGGCCGCCTCGGGGTCGAACACCTTAACCGTCGAGCTTTTCATGCACGTGAGGGGGGCTTCTTGACCCGTCCCCAATCCGGGCCCCTTCGGCCCGGGCAGGATGACGGCGATCTCGTCGTTCCCGTCCCCGTCGAAGTCGCCCATGGCTATGTCGGATTCGTAGGCGTTGAAGATGAGCCGGAATCCCTCGATCTCCTCGAACTTCAAGCTGAAGAGGTAGGGAAGGGTGGAGTTTTCGGTCAGAAACACCCTCAGCCGTTTGATCCCCTCATCAGGGCTGGTCAACACGGCTATATCGTCCCACCCATCCCCGTCCACATCGCCGGCCGCCACCGCCACAGGCTCCCCTTCCAGCCCCAGATCGAACTCGCAGGAGCTCGAGCCGGCGACTATCTCGATCATCCCGGCGGAGGTCAGGACTATCAGCTGGTCTTCCCTCCCCTCCTCACCTACTGAATACACCCTCCCCAGGGCCACGTCGACCGCTCCCGCGGTCAGCTCCTCACCGGGGGATTCAAAGGAGCGGACGCTGCCGTCAGCGTCAACTATAACCATCTCATCGTCCCGAAGCAGATCCAACCTGCCGAACGGCGGGGAGCTGGCGGTCGCAAACGGCGGGATGGTGACTAGGAGGGATAAGAGGATGATGACGATCATCCCCCACCTCCGTGCTGATCCCGCGTCATGATCGTCATACATATCTACCATACATCATCCGGCCCCGTCAATCTCAAGTCACGCAAAACATGCGGCTCAAATAGCCTAGGCGATCCTCCCTCGGGTCTGAGGTTCATTTCACCCGTTGTGAACGGTTTTGCACAGCCCCGAGCTCGGAGGGGCGCCCTCAGGAGATCGAGGGGTGGAACGCGATTTGCAACGACCCTCGCCGAACCCTTCGATGAGAGGTCGAGGCCATGTGGAAGCTGAGCTTCGCTTTGCTTTCGATCCCGGCGATCGCCCTCCTGTGCCTGAACGGGTATGCGGTCGAGCTCGTGGCGAACGGCGGCTTTGAAGGGGAGGGGGGATGGGAGAGCTCGGTCAACGTGGCGTTTCTGAGGGAACACGGCTGGACGGAGGCGCCCTCCGGGTCGAGGATGGCGGTCATGTCCCTCTTCGGGGTGGCCGACTCCTGGCTCTCCCAGGAGATCGATCTGTCGGGTCACGACACGGCCACGATATCCTTCCTATACAATCTGATCTCGTGGGACCCCTATCCCGGGGGCGATCCCGTTCTGTTCGTCGTGAGCTTAGGGGATTACGTGTTGTTGGAGG
>QNBQ01000210.1 GCA_003645735.1 Candidatus Poribacteria bacterium | reverse complement strand
GGCTGATCCTCAGAGCCGCGGCTCCGATAAAGCCGGAGGATCGCCTTCTTTATCCCCCGGGTATCGTCGGGATCAACCACGACCCCGCAGTTTCCCCTCCTCACCAATTCGGCGGCCGCCCCTTCGGGGACGACGGCGATCACCGGCTTGCCGGCCGCGATGTAATCGTAGAGCTTGCCCGGTATCACCGTTTCGATGTTCGCTCCTCTTCCGCCGAACATCAGCAACAAGGCGTTCGACGCCGCCGCCTGCATCAACGCCTCCCTCCTCGGGATCACTCCCCCGAAGCTTACGATATCCCTCATCCCATACCCATCTATGATCCCCTCCATTTTATCCCTCTCCGCCTCCGTCACGGCTCCATAAAACGCGACTCTCAGCTTTTCCCTCATCTCCGGGTCTCCCCGGACGAGCTCCCCAACGGCGGTCAGAAACTGGGCGGTTGGATAACCATCGTAGATGGCCCCGGTGTAGGAGATCAGGAACCTATCCCGTTCGGGCGCCGGCGGGGTGAAATCGAAGTCCGAGGGGTCATACCCGTTTCCGATGCAGGTTACATCCTCCGGCTTGAGGGAAGGATATCTGTTCAGCAGGAACTCCTTCATCTGCTCCGCGATAACGACTATTTTGTCCGAGCATTCGATAACCCTTCGATCAAGCCTCTCCTCTACGGCCCTGTGGAGGGGCGTTCTGTGGCCGCGGGTGGGGTTATCGACCCACAGGTTGCGGTAATCGGCCACCCATGGCAAGCCCGTCATGGTTTTGAGCGCCAAAGCCACCAGATGATTGACGAAAAAAGGGGCTGTTGAGAATATGAGATCGATCCCCTCCCCGCGACATATCCGCGCCCCTTTCAGCACGGCAAACGGCAGCCATAATATCAGCTCTTCGGGGATCAACAGGTATCTCCTGACAAGGTATAGCCCGTATCCTATCCCCCTTTTGAGGGGGAACAGCGCTTTGATCGCCGGGTTAGGGGTTGATCCCGCTCCCGAGCCTCGGCCTTCCCCTTCTTCCGGGGACACCCGATGTCCGAGTCTCTCCTTCCACCTCTTGACGGACGCGAACGGGTTCGGATAGAACGCCCTGTGAACCTTGACCTCGCCTGAAACCTCCAGGGCGACCGAGCTATCTATCTCCTCTATCCCTCCCATCGATATGGTTAAAACCTGCGGCTCCCAGCCGTAAAACGGAAGATATTTGACGAACTTCACCGTCCTCACGTTCCCCACCCTCTGAGGGGGGAAGAGGTTATCGATGATCAAAACCCTCTTCGAGCCGCTCACGCTTCACCTCCGGATCGGCGCAAACCCTTCAGCAGAACTGATAAAGATCCCCAGCGCTTTATGAGCGCCCGATCGGACTCCTCCAGCAGCTTTGATCTGGTGATCATCGCCAGGTATAAAGGGGCGAAGGCTGAACAGGCGATCAGAAGGGTCAAGCCCTCCGACAGCCCGGCGAGTTTGATGGGGTAAACCCCCGCGCCCGCCAGCCCCGCTATGCCGAACAGCTTTCCCATCCTCCTCCAGGGCAAAAGCGATGGGAAGGGGAGGTTCAACGCTTTCCCGGCGCGCGACAGGATATATCCCATGCTGACCAGCTCCGAACAGACGAACGCGATGGCCGGCCCTATGAAGCCCACCGTCTTTAAAAGCGCGATGGTTAAGGCGGCGTTGACGCTCAGCCCGACAACCGTGCTAACGAATATCGGCCTCGTGTCCCCCACGGCCTGAAGTATGCTTCTGTATGAGATGAGCCGGAACGGAAGCAGGCACAGATAGATTCGAAACACAGACGCCCCCTCGGCATAGCTCTCGGTGTATAGGAGGGCAATCAGGTTATCGGCGAAGATGAAGGAGAAGGCGAAGATCGGGAAGAAGATCAGCGCCACCCTCCTGATAGCTGTTCTCCAGAGCGCCATCATACCCGCCCGATCCTTACGGGCGTGAAGCGCCGTGAACCTCGGTATCAACAGGTTTCCCAACGCCCACGGCAGTATCGCCACCAACGGCAGCTCGAAAGCCCCTCTCGAGTAAACGGCGAAGCGGGCCGGAGGGTAGAAAAACGATATGATGAACTTATCAAGCTTTGACCTGAACATCCCCACCGCTCCGGCCAGCGCCAGGGGGAGACAGTGGATAAGCTGGGTTTTCATCAGGCCGAGGCTCGGACCGCCTCCCGGCGTCCTGACGATCAAGATCACCGCCAACAGGAAGTATGTCAGGTAGTATGCCACCACGCATATCAACATGAGGCGGAGGCCGTATCCCAAGACGATTGGGAGGGATGTCAATAGGAGCATCGCGGTCGAAGTAGCAACGGTTAACACGGCCGCCGAGACGATCCTGCCCGAGGAGATCAGCGTGACGTCGGTCACCTTGCCGGGTATGCCGGACATCAGGAACAAACAGAAAACCCCGGCGAGCCTCGCCAAGTCGGGGTTGTTGAAGCCAACCCCCAACCTTCCCCGTAGAAGATAAACCATCCCCCCCGAGATAACGCCCATGAGCAGCAGGGATGAAAACGTCTGGGAGATTATACCTCTGGCCTTCCCGTCGGCTTTGGGGATAAAGTAATATAAGCTTTGATGCAGCGACATGGCGGCGATGGAGGCGATCGCGCTCGTCAACAACATAACCTGTTGAAAGGTCCCGTAATCGTGCCTGTTTAACAGCCTGACCAGGATGATACCCTGGGCTAGGCTGAGCAGGGATTGGGCGATATTGCCCCCGAGGTATAGGACGGTCTTATCGGAGAAGCTTAGCCTTTTCACGTCCCCTCCAGTCCCGTTTTCCTCGCCATTACGAGCATGGAATCGCCCCTCCCGAGGATATGGGAGATGAGATGGGCGAGGGCAACGATGGCATAGCTGCCGCCCCTTACGGCCAGCCTCGCAGCCTTTCGGGATATGTTTGTCGGCCCTGACGCGCTTACGCTGTTCGGGAGGGATCGGTCCCCGGGGCGTTCGACATGGGACGCCGGCTCCCCCGACAGACAGGCCTTGATGATCGTTATCAGGGCGGTCTCCAGTTTCCCAACTGAATATCCCATGGGGATCTGCTCGGATGAGATATAAATCGTTTTAAAACCGGCTTTTTTGAGCAGCTTTCGAACGGTAACCTTTGAAAACTCGTATAGGTGCGCCGGGGGAGAGGGATGGTGCCATATCCCGAACCGTTTGGCGAGGATCAGATATGTCGCCATCGGCAGCAGGCCGCTGATATCGGGCGTCGTTATGACGATCAACCCGCCCTCCTTTAGCAACTCCCTCGCCCTTCTCAAAGCCCTCAGGGGATCGGCCATATGTTCCAGGCTGTCGAAGAAGGTGATCACGTCGAAGAAGCCCGGTTTGAAATCGCTCGTCTCGATCTTCCCCCCGATCACGTTTAGCCCGTAATTTTCGCGGGCATATCTCGCGGCATCCTCGCTTATATCGATCCCGTAGGCGCGCCATCCATATTCCTCGGCCTTCCTCAGGAACAGCCCCGTCGAACACCCAACGTCCAGTATTCTCCCTCTATCCGGTCGGTAGCTCATTATGATCCGCATTCTCCTCTCGAACTTGCGCAGATCCTTCCTCTGACGTTTCTCATCGCGTTGGGCGATGTGATATCTGTCGAAGGAGTATAATCCCGCAAGCTCCTCCTCGGCCGGCCTGGGGGTGACGTATACCAGCCCGCATCTTTCACACCTCACGAGGTCGAAAGGGGTTTTTATCAAGATAGTTCGCTCATTGGAACCACATATGTTGCAGCTTACCTCTACCACACGCATTTATCCCCGCCTCCGTTTGACATCCAACATCCCCCTGATGAAGATCAGATCCTCCCCCCTCACCTCCCCGAGGGTCCTCAGGGTGAGGATGTAAAACCCCAGAAGGCCGACGCAGCCGGGAAGCAGGAGAGCGCCGGATCGAATCACACCGGCAGCGATCGGGAACAGGATCGATGAGCTCAGGGTTATCCTGAACAGGGAGGTCGGGCTCGGCAGGGCTTTGAACTTGCTGTGAACGTAGATGGATAGGGCGATCATATTTGCCAGGCAGGTCGCCGTCGTCGCAAGCGCGGCGCCCGGAAGCCGGAGCAGGGGCGTCAGGGTCAGGAGCAGACAGATGTTCAGGGAAACCGAGCACAGCAGGATGATCAGGGGAACTCCGGGCCTGCCGTATCCCTGTATTATGGCCGACAGCGCTAAACTCATCGATAGGAAGGCTATGCCGAACACGAGGATGCTCAGGGGAAACGACGCGGGGGCGAAGCTTCTGTCGTAGAAGAGGGCGATCAGCTCATCCGAGGAGGCGCTTATCAAGAAAGCCAGAGGCAGCAGAAGCATCGCCATGTATCTCAGCGATCGGCTTATATACCTCCTCGCCAGCCATAGATCCCCGTCGGCCATCGCTTTAGAGATCGAGGGCAACAGTATGACCCCGAACACGCCGAAGACGAAATATATCGGCCTGGACAGCGCCTGAGCTGACGCGTAAAACCCTGCCTGTTCGCTTCCGCCCAGGAGCAGTTTGACGAACAGGATGTCGATATGCATGAGCAGAGCCGTTGCCATGAAGAAGAGTGAAACCGGGACGGCGAACCTCATCAGGGCGCCGGAGCTGAAGTCGCCTTTTCCCTCGAACCCCCCGTATAAACGCC
>QNBQ01000209.1 GCA_003645735.1 Candidatus Poribacteria bacterium | reverse complement strand
TACCTCAGTATAGCCCTTTTCAGGACATAACCGATCAGGATGGAGAACCACATCCAGCTCATCGTCCAGCTCCCCGAGACCGCGTATCCCACAGGGTGAAAGGCGAACCAAAGGAACCTCCTCGTGCCGAGCGCTGAAACGAGGATTCTATCGGGCCCCACATATAGAGGTCGTGTGTGGGAGGACCAGGCTCGGCCCTCATCCTCGTGGCCGCCCCTCCCGCTTCCCAAAGGCCATCCCCGCGAACCTGACTTCGCCCTACACAACCCAGCCCCTCATTCCTCCCGAAAAAGCGGGAACTTGACTCCAGCCTTGGGGTGGGTTATGATTGAGATGGCATCTCAAAATCGCGGCAGCCGACCGGGGGAGGGAGGGGAATGGGCCTTCTGCCTATGAGGGGTTTTGAGCCTGACAGCGAATATTTCCTCGACGTCCTGTTGGAGAGAAAAGAACCCGTGGGAAGGGTCCCGCTGTTCGAGATAAGCATCGACGGGAAGGTGGTGGCCGATATCTTCGGGATCTGGGGCGAGGAGTGGAGGGGCGGGATCGACGACTGGATCAAGTTCTACCGATATGCCGGCTACGACTGCTACATAGCCTGGGCGGGCGTCTCGCTCCCCCACAGGGAGAGGATCTCTCACGTGGACACGGTCAGGGATTGGGCGAGCATCTGGGGGGTGATAACCAGCTGGGAGGAGTTCGACCGATATCCCTGGGATGAGGTCGAGGGGAGCGTGCCGGAGAACGAGCGGAGGTTGCTGGAGATCTCGGAGAGGCTTCCCGAGGGGATGGGCATGGTCGTGGTGACGGCCGGCCCGTTCGAGCCGGTCATGGAGAGGCTGATGGGGTATGAAGTGCTCTTCTACCTGCTATACGACGATCCGGCGCTCGTCCACGCGGTCTTCGACAGGCTGGGCGGGATCATCGAGCGAGTTTACAGGATCATAGCTGACATCCCCGGGGTGGTCGCCGTCTGTCACTGTGACGACATGGGTTTCAAGACGAGCACCCTCATCTCGCCCGAGCACCTGCGCCAGCTCGTGTTGCCCTGGCACAAGCGGTATGCCGACATCGTTCATTCCAAGGGGCTCCCGTTCTTCCTCCACTCCTGCGGAAACGTCGAGGCGATAATGCCCGATTGGATCGAGGAGGTCGGCATCGACGCGCGCCACTCCTTCGAAGACGCCATAACCCCCGTCTGGAGGGCCAAGGAGCTCTACGGGGACAGGATAGCTGTCCTGGGAGGGGTGGATGTGGACAAGCTCGCCAGGTGGGACGCCGAAAGACTTTCAGGTTATATAGACGATCTTCTGGAGAGGTGCGTTCCGGGGGGAGGATACGCGCTGGGGTCGGGCAACTCGATACCCGCCTACATACCGGCCGAGAACTACCTGCTGATGCTCGAGAAAGCCCAGACGTTCCTCTCCTGACCCGGGGCGCCATCGGACGGAGGTGGGAGATGGCGAGGGTCTTCTTCCCGCAGTTTAAAAGGGGAAAGGATGGGGTGGAGGTCGCTTTAAACTCCACCATACTGGAACACGCCAGAAGGCTTGGGGTGGAGATATCCTCCGAGTGCGGCGGACGCGGCATATGCGGCAGATGCGTCGTCAGGATCGCCAGGGGAGCTGAGGCGCTCAGCCCCCTCACCGAGGCTGAGAGGGAACACGGCCTGTCGGGGGGCGAGAGGCTGGCCTGTCAGGCCAGGGTGGTGAAGCCCGCGGACATCATCGTCTACGTCAGGGAGGTCGGCAAGCTCTCCATCCTCTCCGAGACGATGGAGGACAGGGTAAGGCTCGACCCGTTCGTCGTCAGGAGGGGAGAGGAGGTTGTGTGGCGGGGGCCCTGCGGGGAGGAGGTGCTCGACAGGTATAGGGGAGGGATATACGGGCTGGCGATAGATGTGGGCACGACGACGGTGGTGTTCCAGATTGTGGATCTGGAGGGGGGAGAGGTTGTGGAGACCGTCGCCTTTAAAAACCCCCAGGCCGCCTACGGCGACGACGTCATATCCAGGATAAGCTACGCCATGTATAACGAGGGCGGCCTGAGGGAGCTGCAGAGGGCGGTGCTCGAGGCCGTCAACGAGAGGTTAAACGAGGGGTTGAGGGATCTGATCTACGAGGCCGTCGTCGTCGGAAACAGCACCATGCGCAGCATCTTCTTCGGCGTGGACGTGACCACCTTAGGGGTTCTCCCGTTCGAGCCTTTAATTAAAGGGCCCCTGAACGTGAAGGCGTCGAAGCTGGGGCTGAGGGTGAACCCGAACGCGAACGTCTATGGGGCCGGGCTGATAGGAGGGCACGCCGGGGCGGACGCCCTGGCGGATATAATCGCGTCCGAGATCTACAAGAGCGATAAGCCCTGTATGATCGTGGATATAGGGACCAACGGCGAGGTCATAGTCGGGAACAGGGACAGGATGTTCAGCGCCTCCTGCGCCGCCGGAGGGGCATACGAAGGGGCGGCCGTGAGCTGTGGGGTCGGGGCCGTGGAGGGCGCGATAAAGAGCGTCAGGATAGTAGGTGGAAGGGCGGTGTATGAGACGATAGGGGGCAAGCCTCCCATAGGCATCTGCGGATCCGGTCTCATAGATCTGCTCGCGGAGATGCTCAGGAACGGGATAATCGATGAGAGGGGAAGGTTCACCTCACCTGAGAGGAGGTTCGCGGTAGACGAAGGGAGGGGCATCGTGATAACGCAGGAGGACGTGAACCAGCTTCTGCTAGCCAGATCGGGCATGTCGTTGGATCAGAGGTTCCTCATGAAGCTGTTCGGGACGACGGTGGATGAGCTCGATAGGATCTTCATCGCCGGCGCGTTTGGGAACTACATCGATGAGGAGAACGCCATGTTCATAGGCCTCCTCCCCGAGGCGAGGGGGAAGGTGGTGAAGATGGGGAACGGCGCCCTGGCAGGCGCAAGGCAGATGCTGATCTCGAGGGAGAAGAGGAGGGAGGCCGAGGAGCTGATCGGGAGGATAAGGCACGTCAAGCCGAACGAGGAGGACCCGGAGTTCTTCGACAAGTTCGTCGAGGGATTGAGGTTCGGGAGCTGGAGGGTATGAGAGGCAGGGGTTGGGCGGAGGACCCTCCTCCGACCCCGACGTCAGCGAAGGGGCAAAGGGTGGGGCGCCTCAGGGATGTTCGGGATCTAAAGGGCTGATGATCAGGATCCTCGCCGCCTCAGCAGCGATATCGGTCATCGCCGTCCTCATGTCCATGGTGGGCCGCGGAGGCGGGAACTTCTACGTCCCGCTGCTGATAGCCGCCGGAGCCTCCATGCATGAGGCGGCGACCACCGCCCAGCTTATCCTGATGGCCACCGCTGCTGCCGCCGCCGTGGTTTTCCAAAGATATAAAGCGGTGGATTGGAAGCTGGCTTTGGTGATCGATCCCCCTACCGACGCCATGGCGTTCGTAGGCGGCATCTGCGCACATCGTTTCACGAGCTCCTCCTTGAAGCTCGTCTTCGCCTTTCTGCTCGTGATGGCCAGCTTTCTGATGCTACGTCCGGTGAGGGAGCGAGAGAGGGAACTTAAAAACCGGTTTGGGTATTGGCACCGTTCCTTCGGGGGATATCGGTATGTGATAAACCTGTGGCTCGTCCTGCCGATCACGGCTGCGACGGGGTTCGTCGCCGGGATGGTGGGGATATCAGGGGGCTCGTTCAAGATCCCGCTGATGGTGCTCGCCGGAGGGGTTCCGATGAGGATAGCGGTGGGCACCTCCTCCGTCATGGTGGCCGTGACCGCCTTGACCGGTTTCCTGGGGCACACGCTCGCGGGGGATTTAAACCTTAGATGGGCTCTCCCCACGGCCGCTTCAGCTGTGGTCGGCGGGCTGATCGGCGGCAGGATATCGGTTAAGGTTGACCCGAAACGCCTGAAACATATATTCGCCTACACCACGCTGTTAGCCGCTGTTTTCATGACCCTGAACGCGTTTCTATCCAAATGAAATTTTTCAAGGAGGTCAACTGTGGATGTCGAGGATACGAGGATATACACGGTGTTTATCTCCTCGGGGGTTCAGCATTTCGAGGCGAAACGGATAAAACCGTTAACAAACGAGGAGCTCCTCACCAGACTCCGGGGGAAGTGTGAGGGTGTGGAGTTCATCGTCGGTTCCGCCCCTCATGATATAGAGAGGATAAAGAGGGAGTTCGACGGCGTGCTCATCTTCGGAGGTCTGAGGAATTACGGTATAGCGCTGTCCATAGGACGGCGACGCTGGGCGATTTCAGAAAGAGGATCAAGGATCTGGGAACCCTGATGGGGTTCAAGGTGGTAGAGGAGGACAGATGACAGCGAAAGGAGGGTGAGGCCATCGGGGCGGAAAGGTGGTCCGAGTTGATCGAGGGCATCCTGAGGGAGATAGGGGTCAGCGAGGGCCAGACGGTCCTGGATTTCGGGTGCGGCTCGGGCAATTATACCCTCCCCTGCGCCCGGATAGTCGGGGAAGAGGGAAGGGTTTATGCGATAGATAAGGATGAGAGGGTTTTGAACAAACTGGCTCGGAGAGCTAAGGCGTTGGGGCTGGAGAACATAAGGACGATAAAAGCGTTCGTCTCCTCGAAAATTCCCCTTGAAACCGGCTCGGTGGACGTGGTCCTCCTCTTCGACGTCATACACTCGTATTACTTCAACTCAAACG
>QNBQ01000208.1 GCA_003645735.1 Candidatus Poribacteria bacterium | reverse complement strand
CGGCCTGACCCTCTCACACAAGCTGCCCCACCTCGCCAGATCGGTCATGGAGGGCAACGCCTATCTGATCAGGCACATAATCGATGAACACGGATACGATTCGTTCGACGAGCTGGTGCCGGTAGGGGGAGGGGCTAAAAGCCGGCTCTGGCTGCGGATCATATCGGATGTGACGGGCAAACCGATCCTGATCCAAAACGAGTTGGAGGCGACCGCGCTGGGCTGCGCGATCCTGGCCGCCGTCTCGATCGGCCATTTCGAATCGGTCGAGGAGGGGATGTCGAATTGGATCGATATAGTCGATCGGATCGATCCCTCCCCCGAAAACCGGGAGGTTTACGAGAGGATGTATCGCATCTACAGGGAACTGGATGCCTCTTTGGAGAGGTTTTACCCCCGTCTGGGGGCAAATCCGGATGGATGAGGAGGGGAAAGATGGCCGAGAGGAAGATAGGATACGATGACACGCCTTACCTTCCGGGGTCGAAGTGGAGGGTTCACGACGGAAAACGGCCCCAGCCGAGGGTTGTGACCCCCGGGGCGAGCCCCGGAGATCCGCCGTCCGACGCGATAATCCTGTTCGACGGGACGGATCTATCCAAATGGGTCAGCAGCAGGGACGGCGGCCCGGCCAGGTGGAAGGTGGAGAACGGATACATGGAGGTCGTGCCGGGGACGGGCGACATCCAGACGAAGGAGGAGTTCGGCGACTGTCAGCTGCACATCGAGTGGATGGTTCCCCCGGACGTGACGGGCGAGGATCAGGGGCGGGGCAACAGCGGCGTCTTCCTGATGGGGCTTTACGAGATACAGGTGCTGGACTGCTACGGCAACATCACCTACCCCGACGGTATGACGGCGGCGATCTACGGGCAGTATCCGCCGCTTGTGAACGCTTGTCGCAAGCCGGGCGAGTGGCAGACCTACGACATAATCTGGGAGGCGCCCCGGTTTGAAGGGGATAAGCTCGTGAGGCCAGCATACCTGACGCTGATCTTCAACGGGGTGGTCGTCCACAACCACGTCGCCCTGCTCGGCCCGACCGGCCACAGACGCCTGCCCGAATACAGGCCGCATCCGCCGGTCGGCCCCCTGAGGCTCCAGGACCACGGCAACCCCGTCCGCTACAGGAACATCTGGTATAGGCCGCTCAAGGGATACGACGAGGAGTGACGGAGGAGCGGGAGGGGGATGAGGGAGCTGGGGATCGGGGTAATAGGATACGGCCTCATGGGTAAAGCCCACACCTACGCCTACAAGGTCATGGGCTTCCACTACGATCCCCCTCCCGCCCGCTTTAAACTCGTCATCGTCTGCACGTCCAGGGAGGAGACGGCCAAACGGGCCGCGGAACACGGCGGGTTCCGGTTCTACACGGCGGACTATATGGACGTGATCGAGAGGGACGATGTCGATGTGGTCCACTGCTGCGTCCCGAACTACCTGCACAGGGAGGTGGTCCTGGCGGCTTTGAGGGCCGGAAAGCACGTCTACTGCGAGAAGCCGCTGGCCACCAGCCTGTCCGAGGCGGCGGAGATGGTTGAGGAGGTGCGTAAATCGGGGATCATCCACAGGATCGGCTTCCAAAACCGGTACTCCCCCGCGATCATGAGGGCGAAGATGTTGATAGATGAGGGCTTTCTGGGGGAACCGCTGAGCTTCAGGGCCGGATACCTCCACCCCGGATACGTCGATCCGAACAGGCCGATGAGCTGGAGGCTGGATTTACGGAAAAGCGGGGGAGGGGCGCTCTTCGACCTCGGCTCGCACGTCATAGACCTGATCGGATACCTGCTGGGCGAATACAGATCCATCTTCGCCGCGCTTCACACCTTCATCAAACGGAGGCCCATAGCCCCCGGCTCGAACGAATACGCCGAGGTCAGGGTGGACGACCTGGCGCTGCTGCAGGCCAGGATGAAAAGCGGCGCTATGGGGACGATAGAGGCCTCCAGGGTGGCCACCGGCTCGAACGACGACCTTTACCTGGAGATACACGGGACGGAGGGGGCGATCAGGTGGAGCCTGATGGAGCCGAACTGGCTTTACATTTACGACGCGCGCGCCCCCTCCGAGCCCCTGGGCGGGATGAGGGGGTTCAGGAGGGTCGAGACCGTCGGGAGATACCCTGGCTCCCGGTTCCCCAGCCCCAAATCCCCCATAGGGTGGCTGAGACATCACGTGGAGTGCATCCGGGATTTCATCGATTCGATCGTCAAAGGGGAACTCAGGCCGCCCACCTTCGAGGACGGATACAGGGTTCAGGAGGTTCTTGAGGCGGCCACCATATCCAGCCAGAGGGGGCAATGGGTGAGCCTGCCGCTTTGAACGTCAAGGTCAAGGCCTGCGGCACGACCAGCGTCGAGGACGCCTTGCTCGCCGAGAGGTTCGGCGTCGATTTCATCGGCGTCCTGGTTGATGTCCCCTTCTCCGAGAGATCGGTCGACCTGGGGACGGCCGCCCGGATAGCCGGGGCGGTGAGGACGCCGTGCGTCCTGGTGATCTACGGGATGCCGTTTTACAGGATCGTCCTGGCCGACCTGCTCGTCCGCCCATACGCCTTCCAACTGCTCGACGACTCCCCGCCCGGCAGGGTCTCGGCGCTCAAGAGATGGATCGGCGCCCGGATCTGGAAGTCGATCTTCCTCCCGCCCGAAGGAGAAGAGCGGGGGGACGAAGTTGAAAGGGTCGTGAGGGAGATAGAGGCTTACAAAGAGGCGGGCGTCGAGGCCGTTCTGCTCGACACGGTCTCAAGCGGCAGGCGAGGCGGGACGGGGAAAAGGCACAGCTGGGATCTGGCCTCCCAAATCGTCCGGTCGGTCGACCTGCCCATCTTCCTCTCCGGCGGCATAACCCCCCAAAACGTCGATGAAGCGATACGAAAGGTCAAGCCCTACGGGATAGACCTGTGCAGCGGGATAGAACGGGAGAGAGGAAGACGCGACTCGGGGAAGCTAAAGGAGCTTATGGAGAAGGTAAGGGAGATCCGCTGAGGTATCGAAGAAGATTTCCTCCCTCCCCCGTGTTTGCGGCGGAGGCCGATAAGAGGACGATTGCCGCGATGATCGATACCGCCCGGGCATATTCCATACGTTCATCCCGGGCTTGGGATCCGTGAGGTCTCTCAAATGATGGGGGGATCAGCCGCTTTTCAATCTGAGGATTGATTCCGGGATCGTTTCATGTTACCATTCCCTCGAAAACCGGGAGCGGAGGTGAAGGGATGAAGAGGGTTTTGATGTTGGTCGGGGATTTCGTCGAGGATTACGAGGCGATGGTTCCGTTTCAGATGTTGAAGATGGTCGGCCTGGAGGTGGACGCCGTCTGTCCCGACAAGAAGGCGGGCGATAAGGTGAAGACAGCCGTCCACGATTTCGAGGGCGATCAGACCTACTCCGAGAAGCCGGGCCACAACTTCGCCATAACGGCCGACTTCGACCGGATCAACCCCGAGGATTACGACGGGCTGGTCATACCGGGCGGCAGGGCGCCGGAGTATATCAGGCTGGACGAGAGGGTTCTGGAGATAGTGAGGCATTTCGCCGAGTCGAACAAGCCCATAGCGGCTATCTGTCACGGCCCCCAGGTTCTGGCGGCCGCCGGCGTGTTGAAGGGGAGGAGGTGCATGGCCTACCCGGCGGTAAAGCCCGATGTGGTGAACGCCGGGGCCGAGTGGGTCGAGCCTAACGAGACCTTCACGAACGCCTGTGTGGACGGCAACCTGGTCACGGCAGCCGCCTGGCCGGCCCATCCGGAGTGGATGAGGAAGTTCCTCGAACTGCTCGGGGTTGAGATCACGGTCAAATAGAGGCCGCGGGCCGTCATAATTCCCTCCCTTGATCGAGAACACCGGCGTAAAGTAAAATCTTTGACACGCCGCGGCCAACGGGAGGGTCGAAGATGGGAGGCTTCACGGTCAGGGAGTTTCACGATCTCATAAAGATCCTGGAGGAACACCCCGAGTGGAGGGAGGAGCTGAGGAGGTTGGTGTTGACCGATGAGATTCTGAGGCTTCCGGATGTGGTGAGGGAGCTGACGGAGGCGCAGAGGAGGACTGAGGAGGAGCTGAAGGAGCTGGCGGCCAGAGTCAACGAACTGACGGCGAGAGTTGACGATCTCACGGTTAGGGTTAATGAGCTGACGGCCAGGGTTGATGAGTTGACGGCCAGAGTTAACGAGTTAACAGCTAGGGTCGATGAGCTGACGGTTAGAGTTAATGAGCTGGCGGAAGCTCAGAGAAAGACCGAAGAGGAGCTGAGGAAACTGGCGGCCAGGGTCGATGAGCTCGCGGAGGCGCAAGCGAAAACCGAGGAAGAGCTGAGGAAGCTGGTGGCCAGGGTGGACGCCTTGTCCAGGGATGTCGCCGAGCTTAAAGGGGATTCGCTGGAGCGGAGATACAGGGAGAGGGCCTTCGCCTATTTCGGCCAGCTCATCAGGCGGGCGCACACGCTCTCCCCCGACGAGATAGTTGAGCTGATAGAGGATGGGGTTGATAGGGGCCTGTTAACCGAGGAGGAGAGGGACGAGCTGGCCTGGACGGATGTCATAGTCAGGGGGAAGGAGAGGAAGAGCGGTGAAGAGGTATACCTGGCGGTTGAGGTGTGGGGGGGGGTGGGGGTTGAGGATGTGGAGAGGGCGGCCAGGAGGGCCGATATGCTGAGG
>QNBQ01000207.1 GCA_003645735.1 Candidatus Poribacteria bacterium | reverse complement strand
CCCGCATCTCATCTCCCCTCCCTCGCCGCCTATCCTCCTCCTGACGGGTATCACGCTGAGCGGGCCGGTCGCGGCCTCCGTCCCGCTCAGCGTGATGCCCGGCAGGAGGAGGATAGGCGGCGAGGGAGGGGAGATGAGATGCGGGGTGTTGACGGTGCGCTTCCCGCCGGGCGCCCTATCGAGGCCGGCGGAGATCGAGATATCGATCGTCAAACCCCCGTCCCTCCCCGAGAAGGGGAGGCTTCTGAGCGAGGCCTATCGCATATCCTCGCCCGATGTGGAAACCCTGAGGAGGTCGATCGAGCTCCGCTTCGCCTCGCCGGAGGGATCGATCGCCTTCTGGGACGAGCTCCGGGGGAGGTGGGTCAGGCTCTCGTCGCGGAGCGCGAGCGGGTCGATCGCCGCCCTATCGAATCATTTTGGGATATTCGCGCTGCTGTCCCCCGTCCGGGTCGAGAGGGGCGGTTTTGAGGTGAGGGGTCTGAGGCTTTACCCCAACCCGCTCTTCGCGCCGGAGATCCATCCCCTCAGGATAGCCTACGAGCTGCTGACGCCCGACGGCGGCCCCGCCCGCGTGAGGATCGAGATATTCAGCATGTTCGGCCGCGTGGCGGTCGTCGTGGACGGGGAGCCGAGGTATCCGGGGCCGAACCTGGAGATGTGGGACGGGAGGGATGAGGAGGGGAGGCCCGTCCGCAACGGGAGATATCTGCTCGTGTTGACGGCGGAGCACGGCGGCGAGCGGAGGGTTTCGAGAAGGCCGGTCGTCGTCTTCAAGTGAAGCTCATCTGGAGGTCCCCCTGAGCGGGGACTCCTTCGGGGAGGTGTAGGGGATGAACGGGGCGTTTTCGGGCAGGGCCGCTTCTTCCCGCCAGGGGATGTATTTCGAGTGATCGCTTATGCCGCCGTGGGTCAACGAGTAGACGACGACGTTCGTCATGAACCTGAGAACCGATTCGAACTTGACCTTTTTGTGCCCGCCGCTCATGATGGCGCAGAGGTAATCCTCGACGCTGATTATCGCCCTCAGCTCCCCGTCGACGACCAGCCCTTTCAGCTTCCTCCTCATCCTCCCCCTGAACCTATACGGGCCGTGTATCCAGAGGAACGAGGCGCCCATGGGCGGCCCGCCGAGCTCGTAGAAGCAGTGGAAAAGCTCGTGGTCGTCGGGGATGTCCGTTATGGGATGCTCCGGGATGGCCTTGGTCAGCTCGGAGATCAGCTTCATGGCGAGGGGGGTGTTGAGGATGTCGTGGCCGCACTCGTCGAAGAAGAGCAGCCCTCCCCTTTCGACCAGGTATTTCCTCAACGCGACCCGTTCGGCCTCGCTGAGCTTGGGCTCGGTCGTCACCTTCTGGCCGGAGCGCCCTTGAACGACGCTTCTCGCGAAGGAGGGGTCGTGTCCGGTCATGATGACCAGGGGGCATTTCATGAGATAGGCGTCGGTTAGGCTCAGGGCGCCCCCCTCGACGTTCAGGTCGACTTTGATGTTCGTGCGGGAGTTGAGCCATTTGACGAGCTCCACGAGCGCCAGGGGGTCGGCCCACCAGTCGGAGAGCCTGTGTTTCAGCCTGGAGAACCGGATCACCCCTTTGATATCCCTCCCCCTTCCGACGACGATCCCGCCCGGCTCGCCCTTCGGGAGCGGGGGTATCTCGATCTTGCCTAGGCGGAGGTTTTGGGTTACATCCCCCGCGACCTCCCCGGTCGTCGCCGATCCGCCCGTTCCGACGAGCGATGAGATGCCCGGGGGGCCGCCGCGTCCCTTTCCGCCGGCCCCGTAGCTCCCCCTTCCCAGACCTATTCCGCCGCCGATCCCCCCGCCTATCCCGCCTCCCGTTCCTCTTCCGAAGGCGAGGGACGGCTCGCCCACGCCCGAGGGGCTCGGAAGGGAGGGTGCGGCGGCGGAGGGCAGGTCGGCGGCGGTCGAGATGTCGATCGGAATCCTCACGTCCACCCGGCCGCCGGCGCCCAACGGGCGGGCCGTCGGGCCGCCTGCCCCGCCCAGCTTGGAAGCTTTTCCCCCTCCGCCCAGCGCGATCGTTTCCCTCGGCTGAGGAGCTTGAGCGGGGAGCGAGACGGGGCTTTCGGTCGGCGAAATCTGAGGCTTGGGCATAACGGGCGGCTTACGGGGGACCACCTTCCTGGGAGCGGGAGCCCTGTGAAACGATACGGAGAGAGCCTCCCCGACCTTCTCCCTCACTTTAGGGATGTAAAGCGCCACCAAAGCGACGAAGATCGCGTGCAATATGAGGGATAAGAGCAGGGAGATCCTCGTTCTCCTCAGCATCTCAAGCTCACTTCCTTGAGCGGGATTCCCTCTGCACGATCGAATTATATCACGGATTGGGGAGGATATCAATCGCTGAACCGCCTTGTCAGAACGGATCGTTATCTCAATTGAAGAAAACCTGGCTTTTCGGTATCATCTGTCGTCAGACTTGATAAGGTGAAGGAGATGCGGCTGATGATTGGGAGCTGCAGGGCGGGCTTCCTGGGGGGGTTCGTCACAGCCGCGTATCGCATCCATCGGGCGCCGATGCCGGAGGAGTATGAATGGCACATCTCCTTCCGTGATGAGGCGGGGGGATCGGAGGGCTGTGACTTCTATTACGTCCGGGTCCGTCGGAAAAACGACCGATGGGCGTGGAGCTCTCCGAGCTGGGTCGCCTGAGGGGGCGATGAGCCCCCAGCTTGACAAGGCTTTCGATCCGCTGTTATACTTAATCCCGGAAGCTTTTCACCTCCTTTGAAGCCATCCCACTTGAAAGGAGGAGGGCTGTGCCTCAAGAGGTTCTGGAATGCCCCGCGATATGGATCGCGGGGGCCAGCTGTTCGGGCTGTTCGGTCTCGCTCCTCAACTCGGTAAGCCCCACCATCAAAAACATCCTGATAGACCCGGTAATACCGGGCAAACACGTGAACCTGAGGTTCCACGCTACGATCATGGCCGGCCAGGGGGAGCCCGTTCTGAGGGTGATGCTGGAGACGGCGGAGGTGAAGAGGGGGGAGTATCTGCTGCTGGTCGAGGGGGCAATACCCACCGCCGATGACGGCCTCTACTGCACGATAGGGGAGTTGGAGGGGAAGCACCTGACGATGAAGGAGGCCGTTTTGGAGCTGGCCGAGGGGGCTATGGCGGTGATAAGCGTGGGAACCTGCGCCTCTTTCGGGGGGATACCGTCCGGCTCTCCTAACCCCTCGGGCGCTAAGTCGGTGAGGGAGGTTCTGGAGGAGGGAGGCCTTTCCAAGCCGCTGATAAACGTCCCGGGCTGTCCGCCCCATCCGGACTGGCTGGTCGGCACGATAGCCATGCTGCTGATAAAAGGCATACCATCCCCCGATGAGCTGGACGCCGCCCTCAGGCCCAAGGCCTTCTTTGGCAAGCTGATCCACGACAACTGCCCCAGAAGGGCCTACTTCGACACGGGCCAGTTCGCCCGCCATCCGGGTGAACCCGGGTGCCTCTACGAGCTGGGCTGTAAGGGGCCCGTCACCTACGCCGACTGCCCGCTGAGGATGTGGAACAACGGGGTGAACTGGTGTATCGGGGCCGGATCGCCCTGCATAGGGTGTGTCGAGCCGACCTTCCCCGATAAACTCCAGCCGATCTTCAAGAAGTTGGATGAGTCCGCCCTTGAGCGGTTCAAAATCTCGGCCCGCTGAAAAAATGGGGGGTAAAAATGGCCGTCAAGATAACGATCGATCCGGTGACCAGGATAGAGGGTCACCTGAAGATAGAGGCCTTGGTGGATGACGGGGTTGTGAAGGAGGCGAGGTGCTCCGGCACCCTGTTCAGAGGCTTTGAGATATTCCTCAAAGGGAGGGATCCGAGGGACGCGCAGAGGATCACCCAGAGGGTCTGCGGCGTCTGCCCCGCCTCCCACTCCGTGGCCTCCGCCCTGAACCTGGACAGCGCCTTCGGCATAGCCGATAAAATCCCCGACAACGGCAGGATCATCCGCAACCTGATCCTCGGCTCCAATTACCTCCAGTCCCATATCCTCCACTTCTACCACCTCGCCGCCCTCGACTACGTCGACGTCACCGCCATGGCCGATTACGAGGGGGACGAGCCTGAGATGCTCTCGGTGAAGGAGTTCGTCGCCAGGGGGGAGCTGGCGCCCTTCGTCCCCAGATATGAGGGGGACTACCGGTTCGATAAGAAGACGAACCAGGAGCTTGTGCGCCATTACATCATGGCGCTGGAGATGAGGAGGCTTGCCCATGAGATAGCCGCCATCTTCGGCGGCAAAATGCCCCACAACGCCGCCGTCGTTCCGGGGGGCGTGACGGAGCACCCGACGATCGACAAGATAACCGGCTTCCTGTGGAGGCTGAACAGGATCAGGGATTTCATCGATTCGGTCTACATACCCGACGTGATCGCCGTGGCCAAGGCGTATCCCGACTACTTCGAGATAGGCTCGGGGCCGGGCAACCTGCTCTCCTACGGGGCCTTCGACTTGGAGGGGGAAAACCCGGATTACGCCAGGAGGAAGAGGTTTTACGCACAAGGCGCGCTTGAGGGGATGGAGGAGCTCAAGGAGCTGAGGACCGATCTGATCACGGAGAGCGTAGAGCACTCTTGGTTCGAGGGCGACGGGCCCGTCCATCCATCCCAGGCCGAAACGGTCCCGAACAGGGGGAAGGAGAAGGGCTACAGCTGGGCCAAATCCCCCAGATACGACGGCAAGGTCTTCGAGGTGGGG
>QNBQ01000206.1 GCA_003645735.1 Candidatus Poribacteria bacterium | reverse complement strand
TCTCTCCATAGAGGGCCTGGAGAAGCTGACGGAGATCGTTCACCAGCTCGACCCCGGTGAATTCCGCGAGCTGCGTAACACACTGATGATCTTCGCCAGCCTCGAATGGGCGAGGAAATCCCGTCAGATGGCAGCTCAAGAAAGCTTAGCTTAAATCAACGAGCAAAAGGAGGTGTTGGGAATGAGAGAGGATGTCAAAGCGATAAGCATGGTATGGCTTTCGAAGACGGATCTCACGAACCTCAACAGCGGCGAAGGAGGATCCAACCTGGTTGATATCAAGAAATACCGGTGGAAGGGGCGTGATTACCCCTATGTGAGCGGGCAGGCGATGAGGTTCTATCTGAAAGAGGCGATAAGGAGGGAGGTAAACCCGGAGGAAGCCTGCATCGCTGACGAGAGGGGAGAAACATGCGGACAAATTGAAAAATGTGTGTTGTGCGATCTGTTCGGATTCATGACCACGCTGCCTGATAAGGGAGCGCTCGTCCGCCTCTCACCGGTCAAAATGTCCCCCGCCATAGGGCTTATCCCGCTAGATGAAACGATGGTCACGGATTTCCTCACCCGTAGGCATCGAGGCGCCGCACAAGCTCAAGAAGGTGAGCTGAGGGGCGATATAGTCAACGTTGAGCTGGCCATCAACATCTACAAGGCCGGGCTGTGTTTGGATCTGCTTAGGGTCGGGAGCGATGAGCGGCCCAAGGAGATCGGCAGGATAGAAGGGGCGAGGAAGAAAAGACGTGGATCGGAAGAGGTGGAGGCGAAGATCCTCCAGAGCGTCGAACTGGTGAGGTTGGTGGATGAATCTGAAAGAGCTAGAAGGGTGAAGCTGCTCTTGGACGCTGTCAAAGATTTCTCTGATTACTCCAAGCAGGCCAGGTTGCTAACGGATTTCACGCCCGATTTCATCTTGATCGCCCTTCAGAGGAACTATTCCCACCGGCTACAAAAGGCGATAGAGCTTCGAGATGACGGGAGCATCACGCTACACACTGAGAGACTGGATCAAATACTCCGGGAAGTGGAGGGCGAGTGCGTTCGAGTTGATGGAAAAGCCGCTGTTTACGCCGGGATGATAAGGGGCCTGTTGGAAAACGAAGATGAGGTCGAGGAAATCCTGAAGAGCAGAGGGATCGAGATTGTGTCCCCTAGGGAAGCGATAGAGAGAGCTGAGAAGTCGCTCGGCTTGCTCTGAGGGGGCGGTGGGGATGAGAGGCTTGACCTTTGCAGTGGAGGCTCCTTACTTCGCATGTTTCAGGAGGCCAACCGCTACAAGCTCGCTTCTCACCTTCCCCCTCCCTCCTCCCAGCACCCTGTTCGGGATGATCCTCAACGCTATGGGCGTCGAAAGCAAGCGGGATACAACCCCTTACTTTTTGGGGATGAAATTGCTTCAGGAAAGGGTGAAGATCAATATCTCACCCTTATCACTTGAAAGGCCGGTCAGGGAGCTTGCCGAGATGTTAAAGTTGATCGAGCGGGAGGTTGAGCGCCGCCCTCGTTCATTCCCCTCCTCACCGATATTCAAGGAGCTCCTTGTCCGCCCCTCATATAAGGTCTACCTCGCCTCAAAGGATGAGGCTTTAATCGGAGAGATCGCCGCCGCGCTGAGAAACCCTGCGAGACCTCTCTACATCGGCCAATCGGATGATATGGCTGTGGTGGATCTGCTGTGGGAGGGGGAGGTGAGAAAGGAGAAGGGAAAAAAGCTCTTCGGCTTGCTAAGGGGAACCGTTGAGGGATGCGAGCTGCTCAGATTGCCCTTTGGATTCGAAGAGAACTCAGTCCTCTACCTCCCGCTTCTTTCGCTTCCGAAGAACCTCCCGTTCGAGCTCGATCAGCCCAGGGAGGCCTTCATCTTCGATGGGGAAGCGGTTGAACTTTTCGGGGTGGAAGATGTTGTTCGGCAAAAGGGAAGGAGAGCTTTTTCAAACGCTTGAAGGGCATACCAGGGACGCCCTGAAGTGTCTTAAGGCGCTGGTTGACCGCCCAGGGTTTAAGACCTTCTGTCGAAGGTGGGGCATAAACGAGCAGGATGCCTTGCTTTCCGCCTGTCTCTGCGTTCTATTGCACGACGCGGGGAAAGGGACGAGATATTTCCAAGAGGCGATCGAGGAGGACAAGCATAGACCGGATCTGCCGCATCCCTTGTTTTCGCTCGCCGTGGCGCATCAGATCTGGAGCAAAGGCGGGTATCCATCGGTATGGCCGATCAAGGGAACACCAGCGTTGGAGCTCCTCGCTATAACGGCACATCACTCCCTGCTTTGGTCGGATCTCTACGTCCACGGCATAAGACGCGAGGCTCACCTCGATTTCGAGCTTGAACTTGCGGAGGTCATCAAGCGGTCAGCTGCTTTTGCCTCCGAGCTCTTCGGCATTCCGGAGCTGAGGAATGTTCCGGACCCTGACTTTGAAACGCTTAAGAGGATCAAGCTGGTGGAGCTGGTCGAGGGGGGACTTGGCTTTCTTAAGGACATAACTCAGGGGATTGAGGACAAGCCGCGGTTGAAATCGATCTATACATGGCTTCTCTCGCTGGTGAAGGGAAGCGATATGCTTGCCAGCAGGCGCTTCGGCGAGGAGGCTTCACGAATGAGGAAGGGGGTAGTGGGCGATCTGCTGGACAGCGTGCCCGTTATTTGGGGTATACCTGAGGATTTGAGAGAACGGGTGCTGGAAGATAAAACGCCTTATTCCTATCAATCCGTCTTGGCCGAAATCGATGACCCTTTCGTCGTGTTGAGGGCGCCGTGTGGGAGAGGAAAAACCGAGGGGGCGCTGTTGTGGTTCGCCCGGATGATGGAAGTCGAAGGCGTGGATAGGCTGATCTTCGCTATGCCTACCCAGGTTACCTCCAACGCTATGCGTGAAAGGCTAGCGAAAATCTTTGGGGAAGAGTGCGTGGGGCTGTATCACGGCAGGAGCTTCCTCGAACACAGGGAGATAGCAAGGCTGATCAGGGAGGAGAGGGTTGAGGATGAAGAGATCGACCCTGAGTTGGAGATCCAGCTTGCGCGTGAGGAGAACTTCTTAGGCGAGGTGATGATAAAGCCCGTCACGGTCACAACCGTCGATCACATCCTCTACTCCTTCGTTCACGGCTTCAGGCAAGCTGACTTTGCCCTCGGCTGCCTGCAGACAGCGGCAATCGTCTTCGATGAGGTTCACTACTACGACCGTAAGATGCTTTCTGAGCTACGTGAGCTTTTCAGGATTCTGCGCCGGATGCATATACCTCATCTGCTCATGAGCGGGACGCTTCCCGATTTCCTCATCGCTGAGGCGGAGCTAGAGGGATATAGGCTTGTCGAGGATGAAGAGGGAGTCGAGTTTAGGCCGTTCATTATCGAAAAGAGAGAGGAGCCGTTGGTAGTAAGGGGAAATTGGGAAGTTAACGATGGGGTCTTAAAGGAGCTGCTCAACGGGCACGAAAGAGGGCATGTTCAGTTCGTCATTCTCAACACTGTTCGCAAAGCACAGGAGGTCTACAAAGCGTTGAAAAAAGCGGGGATTCCACGTGAGGAGATGGAGCTTCTCCATTCGAGGTTCTGCTACATCCACCGCAGGGAAAAGGAGAACCGGGTGATTGAGCTGCTCAAGGGCGGCAAGAAGCCGTTTTTGCTCGTATCAACCCAAGTCATCGAGGTCAGCCTCGATATATCCTGCGACAGGATGTTCACGGAGCTAGCACCGATGGATGCCTTGGGGCAAAGGGCGGGGAGACTGAACAGAGGCGCTGAAGATCCTGATGAGCATAAATTGATAATCTTCCGTCCCGCGACCGTCGAGGGCGAGCTCGACCTGCTCCCATACAAGAGCGTGGCTGAAGTAGTGGAGCGGACGTGGAAAACGCTCGCTGAGGTTTCCGTTTCCTACGGGGATATAAAGACGTGGTGCGATGTAGTTTACGACGGATATAAGCTTGATCCAGCTCAATTGCCTGGGCTGTTTGAAAAATGCACTCTGTTCGGCCCGAACTACGATGAGATACGGTTCAGCGAGGAGGAGGGGAAGGCTTTTAATCCAAGGGAGATAGGGATGCCCACGGTGGATGTGATACCATACGACCTCCTCGTTGAGGAAGGCGGTGAAGGGGAGGTGATCGAATACATTTGGCGGCTAGCACCCGTGCCGGTCTGGTGGGTCAGCAAGAGCAACAGGGAAGGGCTCGGTTTGTTCCGCGAGTGGGAGATCGGTAGGAGGCGTTTCTTGATATGTCTCATCCCCTATTCGTCCGAGGTTGGGTTTGATGAGGAAAGAATAGGCGAAGAACCGATTGGAGGAGTGATGATTTAGGAATTCACCGAGGTGATGCTATGACCGAGGAGGAGTTTGAAGAGCTGAAAGTCGGTGGGATGGAGGTCAATTATTTCGTGGTCTGTCCTAGGAAGCTGTGGTTATACGTCCATGACTTGAGGCTGGAGGGTTTAAGCGATAGGGTTTCGCTGGGAGCTTTCATACATGAAAGCTCCTATCCCCATCTTCGAAGGCGGGAGCTTCTGATCGATAACCTGATCAAGGTAGATCTGGTGGAAGGGGGCAAGCTGCTTGAGATAAAAGCATCCCGTAAGCTGGAAAGGGCGGCTAGAATGCAAGTGGTCTATTACCTCTACTACCTCAAACGCAAAGGCGTCGAGGGGTTGGTGGGGGAGATCAGGTTTCCGAGGGAGCGGAGGAGGGTTGAGGTTAGACTCGATGAAGAAGCTGAAAGGGAGCTGGAGA
>QNBQ01000205.1 GCA_003645735.1 Candidatus Poribacteria bacterium | reverse complement strand
GCGATCGACCTGGTCTCAGAGAACGAGACGATATTGCCCATCAGCTTCAACCACACGGGAGGCGATTCGCTGAGGATCGGCCTATACCTACATGCGGCGGGGTATTACTGCATCGCCAGGAAGGGGGTGGTGGAGCTGGACAATTATGAGGGCGCGACGGGCTACTTCCCGTTGAAATACAAGCCGGAGATGAACCCGTTCCTCATCATGGGCTGCATAGAGTGCATGACGGGGGATATACATCCGGAGAAATACCCCGTCCCGATCGACTATGTGCTGCTTTGGTGTCCGAAGGATGAGTTTCCGGCGAAGGGGTGGATCGAGGAAAACTACGAGCTGGTTTTATCGAGGGGCAGGATAAGGTTTTACAGGAGGGTGGGGTCCGCGGCCCGGGGATCCCGGGCCGCGGGGGGATCGACAGGTCAGTCGATAGGCGGCCTTCCGAACTCGTCGCCGTAAAGCGGCGCCTTGTCCTTGCTGCCCATGGCGTTTGCGATCATGTCCCTGGCGTGCTCGTAAACGGCGTCCTCGGCGGCCTTGAGCAGCCTGGGGTCGAGCTTGTCTATCTCCTCAGCGAACTTGCCCAGAACGTAGCGCGGCCCGCGCGGTTTCCTCCCCTTTTCCTCGGCTATCTGTTTTTCGGTCTCGGTCATCCTCTCGACCAGCTCCCCGCCCTTCCCGGTCGGGTCGGCGGCTATGGTCCTGAGGAAGACGTCGGCGAGCGCGGTGGCGTAGTTGAACTTCCTGGCGCCGGCGCCGATCGCCTTGTGGAACTGCTCATAGGTCAGTCCGGTTCCGCCGTGCAGCACCAGCGGGACGGATCTCCCGTGCTCCTTCAGCGTCACGTATATCTCCCTCAACCTCGAAAACCCTATGACCGGCCTCTTCAGATACCAGCCGTGTGCGCTGCCGACGAAGACGGCCAGCGCGTCCGGGTCGGTCCCCTCCACGAGCTTCAGGGCGTGCTCGGGTTTGGTGAACTCGGCCCTGATCTCCTCCTCGCTCTGGGCCGCCCTCGCCGCCGCCTCGCCTATCTCGCCCTCCTCCACCTCGACCGTCACGCCGTGCTTGTGAAGCTCGGGGATTATCTTCGAGCACCGCTCGATGTTCATCTGCACCGCCTCTCCCCTGTCCTCGGTCGGCTGTTTGGAGAAATCGAGCTCGACCGAGGTGAAGCCGGCCCTCATGGCGTGGAAAGCGAGCTCATCGTTTTTCTGGAGGTGGTCGAGGTGGAGGGCGATCGGTATCAGATATCCCTTCTCATCCCACAGCCTCTCGACGGCCTTTGCGACGAACTCGGAGAAGGCGTTCAGCCTCTCGAACTCATCGCCCGAAAACCACCCGTCCAATGCGTAGCTCACCTGCGATTCGGCCACCTGGATGATGATGGGCGAGTTGAGGTCGAAGGCCGCCCTCAGGACGCCGAGGGTTATCTCCGGCCGGAGGCAGTTGGCCGCCAGGACCCCGAACTCGTGCTCATCCGCCACGCTCAGGATCGGCCGGAGGTTGAGCAGATGGGTCCCTTTTATCTTTTTCAGGTAAGGGTTCGTCTCAAAGGAGAGCTCCGCTATCTTCAAACTCGCCATCCTTTCCCTCCTAAAGCCTTGGTCTCCCAATATTGATACCATACGCCGATCGGGTTAGTCAAATTAATAAATCCTCCTGCTTCGCGCCAGGAGGATTGACAAAATTTCGAAAGAAGGGGTATGATTTATGTGGGAGCAGGCCTCACGGAGGGGGATGATGAGAAAAACTGGGTCAAGTTGGGTCAATCCCGCGGTTCTGAGGTGGGCTAGGAAGCGTTTGGGATTATCGCCGGAGGATGTGGAGCAGATATCAGAGAGTCTGCGGTCTCAGCTTTACGCCCCCGTCAAAGCCGAGGAGATTCTCCGCTGGGAGCGAGGCGAAGAGGAGCCCGACTTAGAACATCTGGAGACTCTGGCGGAGATATATGTTTGTCCCCTCGGCTACTTCTTCCTACCGCATCCCCCTCAGGAGCACCTGCCTCTAAGCATGCGGGGGTTATCCCCTGAGAAGGAAGGGAGATTAAGCCCGCTTTCCCATCGAGCCCTTAGGCAGTTTCTGGAGCTGGCGGAGTGGACGGCTTCCCTCATCGAAAGATCGAACTTCGAGTGGAAGGTGAGCGTTGAACCTATTGATCCATCCTCGATCGAGGACATAGACATCCTCGTCCAACGGGAAAGGGAAAGGTTGGGCTTTCATCCGGAGGTCAGAGGTGAGTGGACCGATGCTGATGAGGCTTTTAGATGGTGGCGTCGAAGGATAGAATCTCTCGGCATCTTCTGCTTTGAGTTGAAACTGGAAGGCGGCGATGTGCGGGGGGCTTCCGTCTGGGTTAACTCACGCTATCCCTTTATATTGGTGAACCGTCAGGATATTGAAGCTGCTACGGGAAGGATCTTTACCCTCTTGCACGAATACGCCCATCTCCTCACGTCAAGGGAGGGGGTGGCATGCGATTTTCACGATCATGGGACGGAGCGGAACCCGGAGATTCTAGCGAACCGTTTCGCCGCGCGTATGTTGCTTTCGCACGAGGAGTTAAAATGCAGATTGCGGGAGCTTGGGATGGAAAGCTACCGAGCGAGGTGGGGGGATAAGCTGTTGGACGAAGTTCGAAAGCCCTTCTTCGTGAGCCGCGATGTGATAGCAATCATGCTGCAGGAGATGGGCTTGGCCCCTCCGAATTTTTACCGAGTTAAGAGAATGCAGTGGGAGAGGAGGAAGATCTGGAAAAAAGGGAGGGGGCGGCCCACGAGGAAAGAGCAAGCACTCCGAAAACTAGGCTTTTCGCTGACCTACCTCCTGTCTGAAGCTAGGGGTTCAATTCCTCCGGCGGAGCTGGCGGATGTGTTGGGCATGAAGGTGGAGAGAATAGACGAGTTTTTTGAGTGGCTCCGCCTCGAGCTCAGCTCCAAGAGGTAGGTTTAATGAAAGAGGAGCCTATCTATGTGTGCGATGCTGATGCTCTGATAAATCTCTACCAACACTTTCCGAACAAATTTCGCGCCCTCCGAGATATGGTTGCCCGAAATAAGGTTAAAATCCCTGAGGGAGTCTACCGGGAGCTGCGTCGCAAAACGGATAGGCTTCGCAGATATGTGGAGCGGTGGGAACGCGATTACCAATTCGTCATTCGTTTCAAAGATAGAAGGCTGCGAGAAGAGCTTGCCCGGATTGAGCGCAAATACGGGGAACGCATTGCGGTGGGGAAGCGGGCATATAATGGGTTCTGGAGCAGTCGAGCGGGGAGGAGATCCGCAGATCCCCAAGTAGTCGCTGTGGGAAAGGTTCGAGGGGGAATCGTGGTCTCCGATGATTTGGCCGTGCGGATGGTGTGTATGTTGGAAGGGGTGGAGTGCATAGGATGGTCGGAGTTTGCCCGTCGGATAAGATTGGCTGAACAGCTCGCCTTGTTTCAAAATCGAAAGGGGGGTTAATCCCCCCCTTTCATATTCTGATCAGCTTTATCCTCGACTCGTCGTCCGTCCCCACTCCCAGCTTGGCCGCGGTGGCGATGTGCTTGGCCTTGGCGGTGACCTCCTCCAGCCCCCTCCTCTTCCTCTCCTCGTTTATCAGCTTCAGCCCGAAGGTGTCCATCGCAACCGGGTCCAAGCCGACGGCCAGGATGTTGGGGGCGAACTGGGGCTTGCCGCCGGGCCCTCCCTTGCAGATCCCCAGGATGGCGGCCAACAGGATCAATCTGGTCTTGTCCCTGATGTATGGAACGGCGTTCAGCTCGGCGATGAACGGGTCGCAGTTGTTGCCGTGGAGAGTTCCGGGGTTTTCGACCGTCCCGTAGTGGTTCTTCATGCTCAAAGTCACGCCCGCCAGGCCGTGATCCTTCAGCACGGGGACGTTTATGAGGTGGTCGCACAGCCTCGTTATGATCTTGCTCAGATGCTTGGTCTGCCCGCCCACCTCAACGGGGTTCTCCGCATCATACCCCCACCCCGGCTCGTCCGTCCCGAAACATCTGATGCCGGTTTGGCCCGAGTTGAGCTTATAACCGGCCTTGCGCTCCAGCTCGTCGTTCCTCCTGTCCCAGATGACGATGTCGTTTTCGGGCACGCCGAACTCCAGCAGCGATTCGACCAGCGCGTGGACCACCTCCGGATGGCTCGGCATCCACCTGTTTATGCAGTTGACCTTGATCCCTATCACCTGGCCCTTCTCATACCCGGGCAACAGGGCCTTCCAGGCCTCGGAGATGCTGTTCGTATCGGTCAGCTTCATGAGGAGCGAATCGATCGCCTCGCGCAGCGGCTCGGGGTTGATCCTCATCTCCTTCGAGAAGGCGGGGTTTTCGACGTAGACGATCCTGCTGACGCCCGATCCGCTTTCCGATCCTTTTAGCAGCCCCGGGGCCGCCGCGAGGACTATCCCCCCGATCAGCGCCGTACCTATGAACTCCCTCCGTGATACCTTCCTCACTCCGCCCCCCCCTCCCCGTTTCTGGGAAATTATACCCCGTCCGACGCCTTCAAATCAAACCCGATTCGGGCCGCCCATTGATTTCCGATAGCGGCACCGGTTATACTAATTTTTCGGAGAAAAACCGGCGAAAGGAGGGTGGAAGATGGCTGATCTGAAGGTCGGGATAATCGGAGCGGGAGGGATAACGGAGTATCACATCGGGGGCTATAAGGCCGCCGGGGTTGAGATCGCGGCCATATGCGATCCCATAATCGAGAGGGCACAGGAGCGG
>QNBQ01000204.1 GCA_003645735.1 Candidatus Poribacteria bacterium | reverse complement strand
GCATTGATGTGACCATACCTGAGGGTATTAAGGTTTTCTCAGGTCAGTTCACTTTAGTGTATGACCCGGAGATGCTTTCCTGTCAGGAGGTTCAGGTCAGCGAAGTGCTAGAAGGGTATTCACAGGTTCCTGAAGGCGAGAACGGAGAAGATGGAGCTTATTTTGTGTGGAACGCCGACAACTCAGCGGGTAAGATAAAGTTAGCCTTCGCTGGTAAGGAACACCTTCAAACTGGCTCTGGAGAATTGGTGAAAGTGAAGTTCAGGGTAGCCGACGATTGTCAGTCGGGCTCCTCCTGTGAGTTGGGCATAGCGGATGCTTTGTTCAATGAGGATATAATCCCAAGCATTGACGTAGGAACTTTCTTCTGTTCGGAGATCTCCATATCTGGAATGGTTTTGGATGCCGAAACCAATCAGCCTGTAACTGAAGGAACTGTTGAAGCCAGAAGGGCAGATGGAACGATTGTCTCCACTTCTGAGATAAATCCCGATGGAAGTTACCGCATAACGGGTCTTTCAGAAGGAGAAATATACGACATAAGGGTGTATTCCACCGGTTATTTCCCGGGGTGGGCCGAGGATAAGCAGGCCCCCTCATCGAACGTGAACATCGAGCTCACTCCTGTTCCCCAGGTGACGGTGACTAACGTGGTCTGCGATTTCTGGAGCACGAACGCCAACTTCAGAGGGAATCCGATCATGGTGGGAGACGTCATAGTCGCCAAGGATCCCGATGGAGTCATATGCGGAGCGGCCACGGTGATCGAGGAGGGGGCATTTTCGATCCACGTCTACGGGGACGATGCGACCACGGCCGATGACGAGGGCGCCCAGGATGGCGATGCGATCACCCTTTACCTCAACAACATGTACCCCTACACCCCTGAGCCCAAGTGGACACAAAATGGGTCGTTCGATCTGGGGGAGGTGAACTTCGGAGGACCCATACGCGATGAGATATGGCTCGGCCAGGGGTGGAACCTCTTCTCGTTGAGCGTTCAGCCCCGCGAAAGGGAGGTGACGGTTGTCCTGGAGCCCATATCAGGGGCCTATGTCTACGTCAGCACGTTCATCAACCCCGCTGATCCGCTGATCGGCTCGGTTTATGACTCCTCGGGAGCCAAAACGTTTGACATCAACAGGCCCTCCTTTCTCAACGATCTGAAGGAGATCGACGCCTATCACGGGTTCTGGATAAAGATGACTGAGGAGAGAACGCTCGAAGTCGAAGGGGACCCGCTGCCGGCGGACGTTCAATTCGCGCTGGGGGAAGGGTGGAATTTAGTGCCTTACCCGCCTGAGGAGCCCATGGATCTGACAGCTGCCTTCTCCTCCATTCAGGGGAGCTACATATATGTGATAGGGTTCATAAACCCCAGCGATCCCCTCGTCGGTCAAGTATACAATACAGCCGGGGCCAAGACCTGGGATATCAGCCGTCCGACTTTCCTGAACGATCTGACGAGGTTGGAACCCGATCACGGGTATTGGGTGAAGATGAGCTCCCCGGGGACGCTCACCTATTCGACCCAGCCCAACCCCGCCCCTCGGATCGCCGAAGGGCGGATGAGACCGCTCGAGGAGATCAAAGTCAAACCCACCCCCTTCTTCTGCGACTTCTGGGATACCGAAAGTGAGTTCAACGGCCGACCCCTCCGGCCGGGGGATGTCATAACGGCCTACGATTCCAACGGGGTGCTGTGCGGGGCAGCTGTGGTTCGACATGAGGGCGCTTATCTGTTGCATGTGTACGGGGATGATCCGAAAACTCCAGAGGATGAGGGTGCGGAGGAGGGCGAGGAGATAACCTTCTACATAAACGGCGAAAAGGCCATAGCCACAGGCAACACAGCTTGGAGCGAGCGGGGTTCGATTAAGCTTACCCTTTCCGCCTGGGATGTGAAGCGCTTGAAGCCGAAGTTCTCCGCTCTGTTCCAAAACTACCCGAACCCGTTTAACCCCGAGACCTGGATTCCGTTCCAGCTCGCGCAGGACGCCGATGTTGTCATAGAGATCTACGACGTCACCGGGTCGCTTATCAGAAAGTTGACCTTAGGCAGGCTGAAAGCGGGGGTTTATAAGAGCCGCGATCGAGCCGCATATTGGGATGGAAGGGATAACCTTGGCCAGAGAGTCGGAAGTGGCGTATACTTCTATGTGATCAAAGCCGGGAGGTTCTCGGATGCCAGAAAAATGATCTTACTCAAATAGCAAACTCAAGGAGGTTTGAGATGAGGAAAAGCCTCGTTCTGACCTTCGCGGTTTTGATTTTAGGCGTATCGGCGGCCGATGCCGACATATCCGGCTTGATAACGGATCAAGTGGGAAATCCGATACAGGGCGCCGTCGTCCAGGCCTGGGATGATTACCCCACGGGCCAGGTCGTGGCCACCTCCTCCTCGGGAGCTGATGGAGCTTACACCCTCGCGGTGGCCGATGGAAGGTATGACATCAGGGTATACGCCCCGGACCTCAAATTTTACCCTGAAGTAAGGGAAGGCGTGCTCTCCCCTTCCGAGAACATCGATTTCGCCCTCCGCCCCGTCCCCTCCGTGGCGGAAACGGCGTCGGTGTGCGACTTTTGGGGCCAGGCCACGTTCGGGGGCGTTCCTCTTCAAGAAGGGGATATTGTGACCGCCGTCGATCCCGACGGAGTTATATGCGGCGTGGTTTGGAGGGTCCAGCAGGGATACTATGCCGTTCACGTCTACGGGGACGATCCCACCACCGCCGAGGATGAGGGGGCGGAAACGGGCGACACCATAACCTTCCTTATAAACGGCGTTAGAGCCGCCGTCGTCTCAGGCGACCCAACGTGGGAGGACAAAGGCTCCAAAGAGGTCTCCCTCTCCGCTGAAAGGAGGGCGATCAGGATAGAGCAGCCTCCCGATAGATACGTCACGGATTTGACCTCTATCCGGGTTAGGGGCAACGCCACACCCCGGGATCTCGTTTCGGTGACCGTCAACAGAATACAGGCGGAGGTCGACGCCGAGGGGAACTTCACGGCGAGCGACGTTCCGCTTCAGAACGAGGGGGAAAACCGGATAACAGCCGAGGCCACATACGCCGATGGGGCAGTCATATCGACATCTATAACCGTCATCCGCGACACCACCCCACCCCAAATTCAGATAACCTCTCCCACGGATGGACTGATCACCGATCAAACCTCCATCGCCGTCACAGGAACTGTATCGGACGCTAACCTCGATAAGGTCTACGTTAACGATCAGGAGGTTCCGGTGACGGATGGGACGTTCACGGCGACGGTGAACTTGACGGTTGAGGGACCTAACACCATAACGGCCAGGGCGACTGACGTGGTAGGACATGAGGCCACCGCATCCGTGACGGTCATCCGCGACACTACTCCGCCTCAGATCCGGATAACCTCCCCAGCGGATGGGTCATGGGTCAACCAGGGCACCATCACAGTCACGGGAACCGTCTCGGATGCTAACCTCGATAAGGTTTACGTCAACGATCGGGAGATTCCGGTGACGGACGGCTCCTTCTCGACAACGGTGAGCTTAGCGGAGGGCGAAAACGTCATAACTGCTAAAGCAACCGATCTGGCGGGGAACGAAGCCACGATGTCCGTGACGGTCACCCTCGATACCATTCCCCCTCAAATCCAGATAATCTCTCCTACCGATGGAACTTGGATCAACCGGGACGTGATCACCGTCACTGGAACCGTCTCGGATGCGAACCTCGACAGGGTCGAGGTCAACGGCGTCTCGGCCGTGGTATCGGACGGGACCTTCTCGGCCGAGATCCAACTCCTGAACAAGGGCGATAACCTCGTAACCGCCAGGGCGTTCGATAAAGCAGGCAACTCCGCCGAGCACGTCATAACGGTCAAACGGGATACGGCGAAACCAACGCTTGCAAACCCCTCCGTAAGCCCCGCCGTGGTGAGAAACGGCGATCAGATAACCCTGGAGGTGGATGCGTCCGACGACGGCTCGGGCATAGCATCGGTGACGGCCGATATAGACGCACTCGACACAGCTGCAGCTCAGACCACTGTTCAGCTGAACCCCCTGCAGGGCCAGCCCGGGAAATACTCGGCTGCATACACAATCTCCCAGAACAACACCGCCCCTAACGGCCAATATACGATAACCTTCACCGCCACGGATGTGGCGGGCAACGCCTCCGACCCCGTCACGGCGACCGTCACCCTGCGTAACCTGCTCATCACCCTCCAGACCGATGAGACCGCCCTCATACCCAACGGCCAATCCAAGGCGACCCTGATCGCCACGGTCACCGACGCAAGCGGAGCGGGGCTTGAGGGAGAAACGGTCAAGTTCAGCTTCGACCCCCGCTCCGAACAGCTCGGGCAGCTCGGAGACGTGGAAGATAAGGGGAACGGTGTCTATCGGTGCATCTATACCTCGCCCGAGCTGTCGGTCGAAGAGACTCCCAAAACCGTCTCGTTCATCGCAACCGTCAAGGGCAAGACCGTCGACGATGTCACCTCCAACTCGGTCTCTATTACCCTCGGATTCATCACCATGAAGATCACCGTCCAGCCCGATACGCTGACAGCCTGTGGCACCCAGACCGCTACGGTCACGGTCACCCTGTCGGATAATAACGGACCCATTGAGGGCGAAACGATCCAGTTCTCCACCGATAACGGCTCGATCAGCCCGGAGACCGCCACAACCGACAAAAACGGGATCTGCACCGTTACATACACCGCCGGAACGAAAG
>QNBQ01000203.1 GCA_003645735.1 Candidatus Poribacteria bacterium | reverse complement strand
GAGATGATGGCGGCGGTCGTCCTTCCCCTCATGCTCGCATACGCCCAACAGGCCGAGCGGCCGGAGCTTCCGGGGATGCCGAGCCTATTGGGCGCCGGCGTGAGGATCTTCCTGGCGCTGGTTCTGGTGGTGGCGATCCTCGTGGGAGGGGCGTATCTCATGAGGAAACTGCTTTCGCGAACCACCATCGGCTCGGCGGAAAGCCCCGTGAGGCTGATCTACCAGCAGAGCCTGGGGCCGCGGCGGTCGATCTGTCTGGTCAAGGTGTTAGATAAGGTGCTCGTGCTGGGGGTCACCGGCACGTCCATCTCACCGCTCATGACCCTGGAGGGGGAAGAGGCGGCTGAGATCGATAGGAGGCTTTCCCAAACCGGACCGGTTGATATCCTCTCGATCTTCAAAAGGGTGAGGAGATGAGGGAAGGGTTGACGGCGCTGACAGCTGCGGTTTTGGCGCTCCTCATCGCATCCCCTATATCCCACGCCCAGGAGCTCCCTCTCCAGGAGTTCCCTCTGCCGAGGGTGACCATAGACGTCGGGACGGCGAAGAACCCCAGGGAGCTTTCGACCGCCATCCAGATACTCCTGCTGATAACGGTTCTGTCGCTGGCGCCGGCCTTCCTGATCATGATGACCTCCTTCACCAGGATCATCGTGGTGCTGTCCTTTTTGAGGCACGGGCTTGCGACCCAGCAGACCCCCCCCAACCAGGTGCTGGCCGGGCTGGCCCTTTTCCTGACCATCTTCACCATGATGCCGACCTGGAGGGAGGTGAACGACAACGCGATAAAGCCCTATCTGGACGGCCGGATCACCCAGCAGGAGGCGTTCCGAAACGCCCTGGCCCCCTTGAGGGAGTTCATGTTGAGGCAGACCAGGGAGAAGGATCTGGCGCTGATGGTCAAGCTGGCCGGCATCCCCAGGCCGAGGAATGAAAACGACGTGCCGACCTACGTGTTGATACCCGCTTTCGTCATAAGCGAGCTTAAAACCGCGTTTCAGATAGGCTTTCTCATCTTCATCCCGTTCCTGATGATAGACATGGTGGTGGCCAGCGTTTTGATGGCGATGGGGATGATGATGGTGCCGCCCGTCATGGTCTCGTTGCCCTTTAAGATCCTGCTTTTCGTGTTGGTCGACGGGTGGAACCTGGTCGTCGGCTCGCTCATAAGGGGGTTCCACTGATGGAGCTCGGAAGCGCCGTCTACATATTGACCCAGGCGGTCAAGCTGGTGCTCATCATCTCGGCGCCGGTGCTGCTGGCATGCCTTGCGGTGGGGGTGGTGGTCAGCCTGCTCCAGGCGATAACCCAGATCCAGGAGATCACCCTGAGCTTCATACCGAAGATATTGGCGGCGTTCGTGACCCTCGCGATCCTCTTCCCCTGGATGTTGAAGATGATGATGAGCTTCACCAAGGCGTTGCTCGAAAACGTCGACCTTTTCTTGAGGTGAGGGGATGAGCGTCGATTTGGGGCAGATCGAGAGATTCCTCCTCGTTCTGTTCAGATCGGCGGGGATCATCGGGTTCACCCCCTTTTACGGCAGCAGGCTCATCCCGTTCAAGGCGAAGGCGATAATGAGCTTCGCGCTGGCCGTCGCCATCTATCCGATCGCCGCCCGGCTTGAGTTCACGCCGACGACGGAGATCTGGAGGCTGGCATGGATGATCCTGAGGGAGGCGGGGATAGGGCTGGCCATAGGGCTTGCGACCTATATGGCGTTTGCGGGGATACAGATGGCCGGCGAGCTTATGGGTTTGGGGATAGGCTTCAGGATCGGCGGCTCCTTCGACCCGCAGTTCGGGATGGAATCCTCCATCATGTCACAGTTCACCTATCTGTTCGCGCTTGCGATATTTCTGGGTATGAACGGCCATCACTGGTTCATAGAGGGGGCCGCCCGATCGCTCCAGATCATCCCGCTTGGGGGGATGAAGCTTTCGGAGAGGTATTTCGAGGAGTTGATAGGCCTTTCCGGGGAGCTTTTCGTCATCGCCCTGAAGATGGCGGCCCCCGTGATGGTCTCGTTGATGTTGACCCAGGCCGCCTTGGGCCTGATGATCAGGGCCGTCCCTCAGATGAACATCTTCGTCATAGGCTTCCCGGCGATGGTCATCGCCGGGCTTTTCTCGCTCTACGTCTCGATAAACGCCCTGGCTCATATGTTGGCGTGGCTGTTCGATGGGATGCGGAGGGATATCGCCATTTTGATAGAGGTGCTGAGATGAGCGCGATCGGCGGGGAGATCGAAAGATTGATGAGGACGGTTGTGGATGAGATGGCCCCGACGCGGGAGAGGATAAAGGCGCTCAGGATGGTCGCTAACTTGAGGACGCCGGAGGTGTCCGCCCTCATATTGAGGGCGACCGTCCTGCCGTCGGAGGCTGTTGCTCAAGAGGCGATGAGGCTCGTGGAGGGGATGGAGGAGAAAGAGGTATTTAAGCTGCTGGATCATATCCTGGCCAATTCGGAGGCTCTGGGGTATCTCGGGCCGAAGATGTTCGAGATGCTTTACAAATTGAAGAAACGAGAGGTGCTCAAATACCTGATCGTGAACGCCGTTCAGCAGGATAACGGCTGGTCTGAGAAGAGGAGGGTTCTGGATCAGTGGCTCAGGAACTCCGGATTGATGGAGAAGTTCGTCGACATGCTCCCTCAGATCGAGGGGGATCTGGCCAAGACGTGGGCGGCCATCCTTAAGAGGGTTGACGACAGGGTGGTGTTCGACATAGCGAGGCTGGCGCGCAGCTTCGACAGGGAGAGGAGCATCAAGATGCTGGACATCCTGGTGGAGATCGCGGACAACGCGAACGTGGCGCCTTTGCTGGTCGGCCTCCTCTCAAGCGAGGATAAGATGGTCAGATCTAAGGCCGCCCTTGTTCTGGGGAAGCTATCGGATAACCTCCACTTCTTCCAAAACGCCCTCAACGACCCCGACCCTCGCGTGAGGGCCAACGCGATAGAGGGGTTGTGGGGGGTTAAGAACCCCAAGGCGAGGGAGATATTCCTCAGAGCGCTCGAGGATGAGAACAACCGGGTCAGGGCGAACGCCGCTAAGGGGCTTTACGAGATGGGCGATCCCAAGGGGTTGGAGACGTTAAAGGAGATGCTGAACGACCACGACGAGATGATGCGGGCGAGCGCGGCGTGGGTGCTGGGGGAGGTGGGGGATACCAATCTGGTGGGGAGGCTCGAGGAGATGGCCGAGTCGGATCCCGCCGACATAGCCCGTCGAAACGCGATAAAGGCGCTCCGCAAGATATTCCAGGCCAAGCATATGCCGGTGCTCCAGGAGCTGGGGAACTTGCTCGACGAGCTGAAATACGTCGATCCCGTTCATCCGCTCAAAGAGATAGCTCTTCTGAGGGAGCTTGAGTTCGAAACGCTTAAGGAAATCCTCGCCTCATCGCCCCCGCCCTCCCAATCGCTCAAGTGGAAGGTCGAGATCATAAGCCCGCTTTTGAACGCTGAGCCCGACGTCCTCATAGCGACCGGCCTCATATCCGCCATCGATTGGAAGAAAGGGTTCTTCTCCAGGCTCAATGAGAGGGTCCGCGAGATCGAGGAGAACCCCGAAAAAGCCCCTTGTGTCCTGGTCAAAGGGGCCTCGTGTCTGGGGGGGATGTTCTCGGCCATGCTGGAGAACTATATCCCCTCCAGGGCGCTGATAGGGCTGGCCAAGGTGATGAGGTGGGTCGACAAAGCCGCCGCCTCGAGCAAGATGCTCCCCCTCATCTGGAGCACCGACCTGGGGAGGAAGCTCAGCTCGATCAGAGCGCTCCGCGAGCTTAACGATTACGAGGGGTATGAGATGTTGAAGAGGATGGGGGAAGCCGAGGAGCTGGACGAAGAGGTGAAGCGCGAGGTCAAGCTGACCCTGAGCCAGCTCAGAAAGGTATACGACGAATGCTTATCGGCACCGGACGCCCTCAACTTGAAGGCCACCCTGGATTCCCTCTCCCCTCCCCTCATCTCGCTCAGGCTGGCCGCGTTCGATGAGGAGATCAATCCCTTCTTCGAGCTGAAAAAGGAAAACGTCCTGCTGATAGAAAACGGGCGGGTGATGGATGATTTCGAGATGGAGGTCGCTGAAGGGGAATCCTCCCTGATCTTCCTCATGGATTACAGCAACAGCATGACGAACAGGGACATCTCCTTCATGGAGAGGGCGGTGGAGGATCTCGTGTCCAAGCTCGGGAGGAGGGACAGAGTGGGCATCATAAAGTTCGCGTATGACCTGGAGATCTCGGAGCCGGCGCCGGCCTCAGAGGGGATCAAGGAGTGTATCAGATCCGGCTTTAAGGGGGATAGGGATGGGACGCTGCTTTACGATGCCATCTGGAAGGCGGTCGAGATGTTGAGGGGCGAAGGTGGCAGGAGGTCGATCATCGTCCTGACCGACGGGGACGACAGCGGCAGCAAGAGGAAGCTGGAGGAGGTTATCCGAGCGGCGGCCGAATCGGGCGTCCGGATCTACACCATCGGGCTGAACGACCAGATCAAAGAGGAGACGCTGAGGGAGCTGGCCTCCTCCACGGGCGGGGAGTTCGCCGCCACATCGCGGATCGAGGAGCTGCGCAAGATCTACCAGGACCTCTACCTCTCGATCCAGGGGAATTACAAGCTGTCGTTCACGTCCGAGGCCTGCAAACGGGGGGATGATGAGGCCCGGCTGATCGTCATCGTCGAATACGGCCATCTGCTCGCCGAAACCGCTTTGAGCGTCGATCTGAGCCATGCCTGAGG
>QNBQ01000202.1 GCA_003645735.1 Candidatus Poribacteria bacterium | reverse complement strand
TCGGATCGGCCCCCCTCAGCCCCTCAAGCGCCTCCCTGTATGCGGCCTCAAACCCCCTCTCCCCGTCCCTCACCTCCGATCACCAGCCTGTACCGCCTCTCCCCCAGCTTGACCAGCCATCCCCTCTCCAGCCAGAGCCTCCACCTCTCCCTGTTGAACCGGCACATGTTCTCGCTCGACTCCCGGTCGACGGGCCGGCGGGCGGGGGGACGGTTTCTCCGCTCGTTCCTGATCCTCAGCGCCACCTCCCACGCTCTCCCCCTCTTGCAGCTGAGATACTCATCGAGGCTCATCCTCCTCATCACGACCCTTCAGCTCCTTCAACTCCTCCGTCAGGAGCGCGACGACGTATAACTTCCTCTTGAACCCCTGGGGGATCGACTTGGCCCTTTCGATCCCCCTTCGCTCGTCCATCAGACCCTGAGCCAGGAGTGGGAGTAGAGGGTTCTCCCCATCAGGACGTTGACGGTTTTGACGTAGTTGGCTTCTTCCTCCGACAGCTGCGACAGGTCTATCTCCTCCCCGTCCATCGCCCTGTAGACGAGCTGCTCCAGGTCTTCCCTCTTGCCCCTGGCGATCTCGATCAGCTCCTTATCGAACCCGTCGACGATCGCCGACTGCATCCCGTATCTTTTGAGCATGATGAGGTATGTCCTGTTGAGGATCGGCCTCAGCTCCTTAGGGGTGCCGTTAGAGACGTTCGAGAGCCCGCAGGTGGATTTACAGCTCATCCCCAGCTCCTGGAACATCCTCATGAACTCGACCACCTCTTTGACCTGGTCCTGCTGTGCGGAGACGGGCAGGATTATGGGGTCGACCCACATCCTCTCCTGGGATATGCCCTCCTCCTCGGCCTTGGCGGTGAACTCGGCAAGGATCATCCCCCTCTCGTTGGCGTCCCTGGGTATGCCCTCGGCTCCCAGCAGCAGCGCCACGAACGGGACGTCGAACTCCTTGACCAACGGGAAGAGCGCCTCTATCCTGTCCGGCCTGTATGAGATCGAGTTTATGACCGGGGTTCCTTTTTTATTGGCCTCCAGCCCCGCCCTTATGGCCTCGACGTTTGTGGTGTCCAGGAAGAGCGGGAGGTCGACCACCTCCTGCACCGTCTCGACCACCCACCTCATCAGCTCCGGCCCCTCTTTCCTGGCGGGGCCTATGTTCAGATCGAGGTAATCCATCCCCGCCTCGGCCAGCGCCACGGCCATCTCCTGGATCGTCTTCTTATCCCTCTCCTTGAACGCCCTGGCGACCTTTTTGGACATCACGTTGATGTTTTCGCCGATCAGGATCATTTCCAAACCTCCCTCAGGTAAGCGGGGATGTTGGATGCCTCCCGAGGCCCCACGAGGACCTCCCAATCGCCCAGCTCATCCTCCAGCTCGCCCGCTATCCTCGCCACGTAGCCGGGGATGATGATCTTCCTGTGCTTCACCTTCTCCTCTATGCCGCACTTTTTGACGAACGGGGCGATGGTCTCGGCGACGAACTTATCGGCGGCCCAGGCGGTCAACACCGACAGCCCCTCCGTGTCCTTGACCAACAGATAGGCCGGCATCCTGCTGTTTTCTATCTCGCCCGATACGATGAAGTAGGTGAGCGAGAAGTTGGTGGTTATGAGCACGGGGGAGTTCTCGTCCGGCCTGCCTATCTCATAGATCCCCTCGGTCACGGACATCGGCCTCTGAGGATCGGTGTAGATGTTGAGCCGCTCCACCAGCAGCGGGAAGAGGACGTGCCCTTCGAAGTCGGACAGGACGAGTATCCCAGCGTATTTGGCGATCAGGGTCGCCGCGATGAGCGCCTCTTTAATTGGGTCGTCGGTCATCTCGCACGGGAAGGCGATCGTGGGGAACCCGAGCGGCCTGAACCTGTTGAGGATCGCCGCCCGCCTGATTATCACCTGATCCCAAAGCGCCCTCCTCAGATCCCTCGCGCCGGAGTCGATCACCAGGTCTTTCAGCCCCATCTCCATCAGCTTCGATGTGACGTCCGCCAGCTCCTCCACGCTCTCGGCCTTGACCCCAAGCGGGCAGCCCTTCTCCTGGGCCAGCTTGCCCATCTCCTCGTAGTTTTCGGGCGTGGCGGGGTAGATCAGCGGCTTCCTATCGGCGCAGATCTCCAGCGCGGAGGCGATCACATCGGGCTTTTCGCTTATGAGGATCAGCGGGTATCCGTCCGATCCGACGACCTTCCTGACGAGCGAGGCGAACCTCTCGGGATCGCCGCTTGAGCATTTGAGCGCTACCATATCGGCCTTCAGCGTCAGCCCCACCCTCTCGTATTGCAGTTCTTTTAGCTTGCTCAGCCTCTTATCCACCTCCGACTCGTCCATCTCGTCGGTGATGAGGATGGCTATCCCGGGCGGGTTGACGAAGGTCTTCTCGTGTCTGAAGAGGACCGTCTCCCCGCCGACCTTCAGCGCGTTCTCCCCGGTTCCTATCTCAACGGTTCTCATCGGCGGGGCCGACGCCTCGGCCAGCTCCGCCTTGGCCTCCTCGGATATGTGCGGACACTTCTCCAGCTCCACCTTCCCCGCCGCCACGTTCATGGCGAAGGCGAGGCAGGTGGGGAAGCCGCAGTCCTTACAGTTCGTCTTGGGGAGCTTTTTATAGATTTCAATCGCGTTGACAGCCATCCCTCGCACCCCCTATCGTTTTGGAAAGCTTTCCTCAGATGAGAGGCTCCATCTCGAGGGCCGGGTGCCCGACCTTCTGCATGAACTCCAGGACCTCCTCCTCGGTTATAGCGATCGTCTCATCGGCGATCTTTTCCGGCAGGTCGGGCAGCCCTATCTCCTCGCACCTCTTGACCAGCCTGTCCCAGATCTCCTCCTTCAGCATCTTCGGCATCCAGACCAGCCTCCTTATCCCTCCCTCCGCGCTGAGGAACTTCCGCTGGGTGATGTTGAACTTGCTGTGTCCTAAGAAGCCGGGCGTCTGCCTTCCGCCGCCGATCATCCCCGCCAGCGTCGAGAACTTCATCCCGCAGGGGGTCATCCCCTGATACTCCCTGTTCACCGTCATGAACCCGTTGCACATCGGCAGCACCACGGCTATGCACTCGCAGCAGCCGCAGGTGGTCATCGGGTCGACCATCAGGCTGTAGATGCTGACCCTCTCTATGGCCCCTCTTGAGGCCCTCTTGACGAACTCGTTGACCCCCTTCCACTGCCCCAGCCTTTCATCGATCAGCTCGCCTTTGGGGACGGGCTGGTTCGGGCCGGTCGGGTCGATCTCATAGGAGGCCTGGCAGTCGATGATGTTGTATGCGCCGCAGAGGCCCGTCCTTTCGGGCGTTATGATGCAGACGTGGGTGGGCGCGAAGCTCTGGCACAGCGTGCAGGAGTAGAAGGTGTCCACGTCCTCGTCCCTCATCCCCTCTATCCTGGCGTCCCTCCTGTAGTAAGCTTTTCTCGCCTCCTCCAGTATCTCCTTGACCTTCGCCTCCTCGGTGTAGATGGTGACCTGGACCTTGTCGACGATCTGGCCGAAGTCCTGGTGTAACCTGGCGTGGATGATATCTCCGAGGTGTTTCAGCCTAAAGCCGGCCTCCTTGGCCTCCTTGGAGATCCTTATCCAGGCGATGTCCCTCTGGCCCATGTGCATGACGCCGTGGGCGAAGTTGATGAAGTCGTGGATCCGCCTCTCCAGTATCGGCTCGAACTCCTCCTTCATCCTCCTGCCGGCCACGTCCACCACGACCGCAAGCGGCATCAGCGCCCCCTCGGGTATCTCGTCCAGATCCGGCCCCACAACCTCTATCTTCCCGTCGGTCACCTCGTGCATCTCCTTCATCCTAAGCCACTCGCAAGCCGGGCTCTTGCCGCCGCCGCTTTCGAAGTATAGCTCCTCCTTTCTGACCCTCTCGCCCTCAAACGCCGGGGCGTAGGGGACCGGGACGGGCACCTCGGAGATGGTGACCTTAAGCCCCCTGACCTCTATCGCCTTGGAGACGATCTCGGAGTGGGGCACGTTGGAGACGACGTGCTCGTAGGTGCAGATGCCGGTGGGCAGAACCTGCGGGATGTTGGTGTCGGCTATCGTGGGGAAGCCCCAGTTTATCGCGCCGGCCGCGTTGGCATACCACTCCTCGGTCACGTGCCCCAGCGCCAGCACGAATGCGAACACCCTGTCCTTGTTGTAGATCAGGATCTTCCTGTAGTCGCCCGGCTCTATCCCGCCGAAGGCCATGGCGACCCTGGTGGCGAACCCTATGGCGAAGACGGTAGCGGTGACGTCCGGGCCGAAGGAGACCAACCTGGTCGGCCACCCTATCTGTATCCCGGCCTCGATGAGCTGCTCGGCGAACCTCTTCCCCTCGTGATCGGCCGACATGAAGACGTAGAGGTTCTTCTGCTGGAGTTCCCTTGCGATGTTGACGGCCGTTTCGTTGTCGGGGGCCGCCCCCAGTATCGCCGCGAAGCCCGGCGCCGTCCCGTCCACGAACTCTATGCCCCTCTTCCTCAGTATGATGTCGTCGGCCGCGCCCAGCCAGATGGTCCTCTCGTTCGGCTCCTCGGTCTTGGTGTAGAAGTCCGGCTCCTCCAGGTATCTTATGGCCTCGATGATCTCCTCGGCAAAAAAGGTGGCCATCCCGGCGTCGAGGGCGGGGGCCAGGTAGGGGAGGTGGCATTTCTCCCTTACGGGCGGCGGGAGCAGCCTCCTACAGATCTTCAGGACCTGCTCCATATCCCCCAGCTTTTCGACCGGTATGCCGAGGATGCCGTAGATGACGGGGAGGTAGTAT
>QNBQ01000201.1 GCA_003645735.1 Candidatus Poribacteria bacterium | reverse complement strand
GTCGGGATGTCCCTCCTGCCGATCGCGTCCACCAGCTCGAACATCCTGCTCGATACCTCCTCCGCCACGACCGCCTCCACGTCGGCCCTCTCTATCGTCTCCCTATCCCCCACGAAGGAGATCAGCTTCTCCAGCTCCTCCATCACCCTGCCCAGGTCGTTTTCGCATCTCTCCCTCAGGAGCGAGAAGGCCGAGGGGGAGATCGACTTGCCGAACTTGGACAGATATCTTGAGACGGCCTTGAACATAGGATCGGATCTCAGCTCGGACGAGATCCGGAGGTGGGTGAAGTTGATGATCACGCCGACCCCCTCGATCGCCTCCATCAGCCCTCCCCTCAGATCGGGGAGACCTGAAACGGTCAGTATCAGCACGGAGTTCGGGGACGGGTTCGACCTCAGCCACTCGGCGAACCTGTCCCTGTCGGCCGAGCCGGATCGGACGGAGGGGAGATCGATCGAGCAGAGGATCTCGCCGACCTTGTCCAGGAACTCGATCTCCTCCCTCCCCAGCTCGCCCGCGTTTTCCTCCTTGAACCTGGCGACCGCCCTCTGAAGGGCGGCTTGGTCGGCCAGCTCCTCCCCCGATAGGTTGAGCGCCCTGCAGATCAGCCTGGCCCCTTTGGCGTTGGCCCCCTTCCTGATCGCCTCCATCCCACCGCGCAGCAGCTCGACGGGGTTGACCCCTTCGGAGAGGAAGGAGGGGTTCCTGACAAGCACCACCCTCCTGCCCGCGCCGATCGGATAGGTTCTCAGCGCGGAGAGCACCTCGTCGAAGGAGACAGCCTCCCCGTCGAAGACGGTCAGGTTGAACCCCCTCAGGTTTTTCTCGGGCAGGAGGATGTCGAGCATCTTTTCGAGGGTCAGCTCGATCAGATACCCCTCCTCCCCGCAGAGGAGGTAGACCGGGCGGATCTTCCCCGTCCTCATCTCCCTGAGGACCTGGTTCGGGTTCACCCTGGGAAGGGCCTTCAATGCAGGTTCACCTCCGATGAATCCCCCACGTTGAGCTGGGAGGCCCTGCCGCAAACGACGGCGTTGGAGCCGATGAGCGACCTCTCCAGTATCATCCGCTCGACCCTGGCGTTTTCGTTCAGGATCGAATCCCTGATGATCGAATCGATCACCTCACACCCATCGGCCACCGAGACGTATGGCCCTATGACGGAGTTCCTTATCGTCACGTTTCGCCCGATGAAGACGGGCGGAATGACGACGGAGCCGGGCACCTCATAGCTTCCCCCCTGTTTGCCGAGCAGATACCTGTTGGTGGAAAGCAGGGTTTCGGGCTTGCCGCAGTCGAGCCACCCGTCTATGGGGAAGGCCCTGATCCTCTCGCCCCTCTCTATCATCAGCTGCAGCGCGTCCGTCAGCTGATACTCCCCTCCGGTCCTTATGTCCTCCTTTATCAGCCGGTCGAGGCATTCGAAGAGGAGGGGAGTGTTCCGGATGTAATAGACGCCCACCACGGCCAGGTTGCTGGGGGGATCGGATGGCTTTTCGACCAGCCTCCTCACGAACCCGTCCTCCACGACCGCCACGCCGAACCTCCTGGGGTCGTCCACCTCCTTGACGCCGATGGCCGAGCAATCCCCTCCCACCATCCTGCCCAGGTCGAACTCGACGATCGTGTCGTCCAGCGTTATGAAGACAGGTGAATCGCCCACGACCTCCCTTGTGAGGCTGACGGCGTATCCCAGGCCGAGCCTTTCGGGCTGCTCGACGAAGGTCGTCTTCAGGCTGTAGTTCTTCTCGAGGAACCTCTTGATCTTGTCCCCCATGTAGCCTATCACGACGATCAGCTCCTCTATCTCCAGCTCCCTCAGGAGGTTATCCAGCACGTGGCCCAGGATCGGTTTTCCGGCCACCTGGACGAGGGTTTTGGGGGTGGTGTGGGTGTGAGGTCTCAGCCTCGTGCCGGCCCCGGCCGCCGGTATCACGACCTTAATCCCCATGGCTCCACTCCCTCAAGGCGGAGGCTATCGCTTTTGAGATCACCTCGATAAGCCTTTCGTCGGAGGCGGGCTGGGGGGCCTCCTCCCTGTCCCTCAACCTCCCCAGCCTGCAGGCCCGACACATGTTGCAGAGCGGGCTGGGGCTCTCGCACTTGCCCGCGCTGCCGAACACCTCCATCTGCCTCTTGACCACGTCCTTGATCCCCGCCTTCGCCTCCAAAAGCAGCTCCGGGAAGTTTATCAGCTCGGGCTCCCTCTCAAGCCTCCTCTTTATCCGGTTGACCGCCTCGATGCTCATCTGGGTGTAGACGTTCACCTTGCAAACCCCCAGCTCGATCGCCCTCTTGAAATCCTCGTCCGAGATGCCGGATCCGCCGTGCAGGACCAGGGGTATGTTGGTTCTGCGGGCGATCTCGGCCAATCGGTCGAAATCGATCTTCGGCTCCCCCTTGTAAAGCCCGTGAACCGTCCCGACCGCAACGGCCAGCGCGTCCACCCCGGTCTCCTTGACGAACCTCTCCGCCTCCTCGGGATCGGTGAAGAACTCGGGCTGGGCCTCCGTCCCGTTCGGCCTGGGGCTTTCGGTCCCCGGCACATACCCCAGCTCGGCTTCGACAGTCACGCCGACCGAATGGCAGATCTCGACGATCTGCTTGGTCAGCCTGATGTTCTCCTCCAGCGGATACATCGACCCATCGAACATGACGGAGGTGAAGCCGCACCTTATCGCCCTGACGATCGTCTGGAGGCTGAGGCCGTGGTCGAGGTGGAGGGCGACCGGCACGGGGGCCAGCTGCGCCGCCCTCTGAACCACCGGAGCCATCGCCTCCATGTCGACGTATTTGAAATGGACCTCAGCGATGTTCACGATGACGGGCGATTTGAGCTCGACGGCCGCCTCCAGTATCCCCTGCAGCGACTCTATGTTGAGGACGTTGAAGGCGCCGACCGCATACCTCCGCCTTTTCGCGTCCTCCAGCATCTCCTTCATCGTCACGAGCGCCATGGCTCCCCCTGAAAGCGACGAAACTTCTCCGGACTCACTTATTTTAACACCCAGGGGAAGCGTTGCGCAAGGAGGACGATCCCTTGACCCCAGCTCGCCCGCCGCCTTATAATGACCTTTGGAGGGAGGAACGATGAGGATCGAGAGGTTTCTCCCGGCAAGGCCGGTCACAAGGGGGCCAAAACATCACTTCTTCGGCTATTACGACAAATCCCCCTGGAACGCCTCCGGCAAATACATGCTCGCTTTAGAGGTGGACTTCGCCGATCGGCCGCCCGGCCCCGATGACAGGGCGGTCGTGGGGCTGATCGATCTCGAGGACGGGTGCAAATGGCATCCCCTGGCCGAGACCCGGGCCTGGAACTGGCAACAGGGATCGATGCTCCAGTGGCTGCCGTCCGATCCCGAGAGGAAGATCATCTTCAACGACAGGGAGGGGGACCGGTTCGTCTCGGTCATACTCGACGTCCACACCGGAAGGAGACGGACGCTTCCGATGCCGATCTACGCCCTCAGCCGCGACGGGAGGTGGGCGGTCACCCTCAACTTCGCCAGGCTACACAGGACCAGGCCGGGCTACGGATACGCCGGCCTCCCCGATCCCTGGGAGAAGGAGGACGCGCCGGAGGAGGACGGGATATGGTGGATGGATCTGGAGACGGGCGAGCATAAGCTCATCATATCGCTCGGGCAGATCGCGAGGGTAAAGCCCGACCCCACCATGGACGACGCCCAGCACTGGTTCAACCACCTGCTGGTCAACCAGGACAACACAAGGTTCATCTTCCTGCACAGGTGGCGGAGGAGGGACGGGAAGGGGTGGTTCACCAGGATGTTCACGGCCAACCCGGACGGGACGGGGATATACTGCGTGGCCGATCACGGGATGGTCTCCCACTTCGACTGGAAAAACCCGAGGCAGATACTCGCCTGGGCGAGGCAGAGGGATGTGGGCGATAGGTTCTTCCTCTTCACCGATCGGACGGGGGAGAGGCGGATCGTGGGGGAGGGCGTTTTGACCGTCGACGGCCACTGCTCATACTCGCCCGACGGGAGATGGATACTGACCGACACCTATCCGGATCGGGAGGGGATGAGGTGGTTGATCCTCTTCAGGGAGGAGGACGGGCTGAGGGTGGACATAGGGCGTTTCTACTCGCCGCCGGAGCTTAAAGGGGAGATAAGATGCGATCTGCATCCGCGTTGGAGGAGGGATGGGAGAGCCGTCTGCATCGACTCGGCCCATGAGGGGGAGAGGCAGATGTATGTGGTGGAGGTGGGAGAGATCGTGGGCGGTGGCGGGACTTGTCAATCGGGCTGAGTATTGGTAAAATTATAGGTGTCGTCGGGGCGTAGCGCAGTCCGGGTAGCGCGCCTGCTTCGGGAGCAGGAAGTCGGAGGTTCAAATCCTCTCGCCCCGACCATTTTTTTATTGACCCTTCCCCAAAGGCGAGATGACCCGCCGCGGGCCCCTGGGGGCTGAAACAGGTCGGTGGTGAAAATGGCGTTGCGCAGGGATGAGGCCGTCGTCATAAGGGCGATGAACTACGGCGAGGCGGACAAGATCGTCTCGTTCTATACCCCTCGGTTTGGAAAGGTGAAGGGGATCGCCAAGGGCGCCAGGAAGCCCAAAAACCGGTTCAGCTCCTCCCTGGAGCCGTTCAACCTGGGCCAGATAGTCTTCTTCGAAAAGGAGAACGCCGAGCTGTGCTTGATAAGATCGTTCGATGTGGTGGAGAGGTTTGACGAGCTGAGGACCGATCTCGAAAAGCTCTCCCTCGCCTCCGCATCG
>QNBQ01000200.1 GCA_003645735.1 Candidatus Poribacteria bacterium | reverse complement strand
CGGCCTCCTCGACCGCCTCCCTCTCGATCATCTCGTCGAGCTTGTAATCCCCTCCCTTGACGTGGAAATCCGGCCTTATCGCTTTGATCAGCGGTATGGGGGTGTCCTCATCGAAGATCGTCACGTAATCGACCGGCTCCAGCGCCGCCACCATCTCCGCCCTCTCCTCCTGTGGGATTATCGGCCTCAAAGGGCCTTTTATCCTCCTGACCGATTCGTCGCTGTTGATCGCAACGATCAACACATCCCCCAGCCTCTTGGCCTCGTAGAGATACCTGACGTGGCCCACGTGAAGCAGGTCGAAACAGCCGTTGGTGGTGACGATCCTCTTGCCGGCCCTCCTCTCCCTCTCGACTATCTCGACGAGCTTCCCCCTGTCGAGCACTATCTTCTCCTCCGGCCTCCTCATCGCCGTCCGCCGGTGAAAAAGCGTCGTGTGCTACAGATTTTATATTCAGCCGCCCGTTTTGTCAAACAGAGGCTTGATCGCCTTGAGCGGCAGGTAGCAGACTGTGAGGATCATGTAACACATCGGGTAGCTCCTGTCGAACCCCAGAAGCTCGCGGCTCAGCCTCTGCGCCTCCTCCCAATACCGGTGATAGGGGATCGGCTCCAGCTCATCCAGCTTCTCGGGTGGAAACGTCTTCTCACAGCAGACCACCCTCCCGCCCGTATCGATCGGATATCCCCACAGCCTGCAGATGATGGGCCGGTGATCGTAACAGGCGCAGACGCCCCCGATCAGAAGCGGACATATCCCCTCGCCCCTACCCCTCAATATCTCCACCGCCTCCTCCCTCGTCAGATCTTTTGGGTGTTTCCCGAGCTCCAGTATCCTCCTGGAGGCCCTCCTGGCCCCCTCGAAGACGGCGTTCCGCACCTCCCTGGGAAGCCTTTCGATCCCCTCCCTCAGGTGGAAGGCCTCGACGGCGGAGATGAAGAGAGTCGCCGTGTTCAGACAGCACAGGTTGCACTCATACCCGCACGGCATTCGAGGGTTATACCTCCGCCTCAGCTCGGCGCACCTCCGGTCTATCTCGGCCAGCATCTCCCTGTATCTTTCGAGCGCCTCTTTGACCCTCATCTCTTCCTTCCGATGAAATAGACCGCCGAGCAGATGATGTGGGAGTTGGGAAGCTTTAGAAGCAATGGATCCAACGCGACGATCGGGAAGGTCAGCCAGCCTACGGCTAAAGATATCGCTTTTCCCAGCCAGAAGCTTCCGAAGGAGAGGGCGATCCCGATGAACTCCCTGAAGACCCAGTGCAGCGCGCTCGCCGGCCCGACGCAGGGGCCTCCCTCCACCCTCTCAAACCCCTCGAACAACCTCTCCAGCCCCGCGGCCGTAAACCTCCGGTAATCGCCCGGGGAGGCGTGGAAGCCCTGGATGAACGGGACGGCCGCACAGGCGTATCCCCCCTTTTTGAGGACCCTCCGAATCTCCTCGACGATCAGGTGCGGCTCCGGCACGTGCTCCAGCACCGCCTCGCATATGACCGCGTCGAACGTCTCATCCTTGAAGGGGAGCCTGGCCCCGTCGGCCACCACGTCGACGTTCGGGAAAAGCTCTATGTCGAGGTTGACCACGTTACGGGCCAGCCTCCTGTTGCCCGAGCCGATCTCAAGCGCCAGGCCGTCCCCTATCCCCTCCAGAACCCTCCTGACGGCCCTCTCCCACCTGGGCGCCCTGTAGGGGCAGCCCGACAGGTGCCACAAAACCCTATTTCTTCGAAGCCACGACTTTATAGATCCGAAGGTATCGCTCCGCGATGTTCGACCAGTCATATTTCTCGACCGCCCTCAGCGCCTCCTCGCCTATCCTCAACCTCAGCTCCCCGTCATCTATGAGCTCGGCCAGCTTTTCGGCGATCGCCTCCACGTCGGACGGGTCGTCTATCAGGAAGCCGCTGACCCCGTCCGACACAAGCTCCTCTATCCCCTGAACTTTGCTGGCCACCACCGGCAGCCCCGTCGCCATCGCCTCAAGCACCACGAGCGGCATCCCCTCCGCCGAGGAGCAGAGCGTGAAGATGTGGGCCGACTCGTATCTCTCGTGCAGCCTCTCATACGGGACGGTCCCGGAAAACCGGACGATATCGGACACCCCCAGCTCCTCCGCCTGCCTCCGCAGATCCCCCATCATCGGCCCATCCCCGACGATTTCCAAAACGAACCTTTTGTGGGCCTTGCGCCTGACCGTCGGCAGCGCGGCTATGAGGCGGTGGAACCCCTTCCTCGGGATCAGCCTCCCGATGGAGAGCACCCTGACCGGGTCGGGGTCGATCGGCCGCCTCGGGGCGCGGAACCTCGACAGATCTATCCCGTCCGGTATGACCCTTATATCGACCGTCGGATCGGTTTCCAATGCCAGCTCCTTAAGCCCGCGGCTGCAGGCGACCACCGCCCCCGCCTCCCTCCATATCGCCCTTATGGCCGGCCTGAGCAGCGCGTAAAGGTATTTGTAGTGCGGCGGATCGGGATTCGGGCGGGGGACGTCCCTTCCCCCCAGGAAGACCACGTATGGAACGCCGGCCACCCTCTTCAACAGGTAAGCGATCGGCCCCGAGGGTATCCCGAAGAAGACCTGAACCACGTCCGGTTTCAGCTTATCGACGTTCCTCAAGGCCCAGATCGATCCGCTCAGCACGAAGGAGAGCATCTCGTAGACCTTCGCCACGTCGCGGCTCCTCCTCAACGCCGGGAGCCGATGAACCCTCACCCCCTCGACCAGCTCAAAACGAGGAAGCCGGTCGAAGCCGGAGGTGATGAGCGTAACCTCATGTCCCCGCCTGACGAACTCCCTCCCCAGATGATACGTCACTATCCCCCCGCCTCCCCCTAGAGGGGGGAACTCGTGGTTGATCATCAGTATCCTGAGCCTGCGGGGTGCCTCTCCGCTCACGGCCTGTATTGGGATCTATCGACGTTCCCTCCGTATTTCATCGCATAGATCAGGACGTTCGTCATGAACTTGTGAACGTCGATCGACCGGCGCAGCCTGAGGAGGGTTCTGGAGGGGATTTCCATCGTCTCCATGCAGCAGAGGTAATCCTTCCTGTTGAAGATCACCCTCCAATGTCCGCCGATCTTGATGCCCCAGTGATACGGGAACTTCGAGGCGTGAGGCCTGTTTTCGGAGTGCCAGAATATATCGCCGCCCGTGGGCGGGCCGGGCAGGGTGTAGTAGACGGTGTAAAGCTCGTCGTTGTATTCGATCCTCTCCATCGGATACTCCGGCAGCGTCCTCCTCAGCTCCTCCCTCACCCTTCCGGCGAACAGGCCGTCGAACCCGCAGTCGTCGAAGAAGAGCATCCCCTTCCTCTCTATCAGGTATTTCCTGAGCATCGCCCTCTCCTCGGGCGTGAACTCCTTGGCCAGCGGGAAGGCCGCCCCGTGCTGGCCGTCGCGGGCCAGGTTTCTGCTCGTGACGACGTTCTCGTCGTGTCCGGTCATGATGACGAGCGGGGCGTCCAGTATCCTGGGGTCGGTCAGCTCCAAAGCCCCGCCCTCTATGCGCATGTCGGCCTTGATCCTCGTGTGCTCCTCAAGCCAATCTATGAAGCTCGCCAGGGCCGTGGGGTCCTGCCACCAGTCGGCCAGCCTGTGCTTCAGCCTGACGATCCTGATGAAGCCCATCACGTCCTTCCCCTTCCCGATCAATATCGCGCCCAGCTTTCCCTCGGGAAGCCTGTAGAGATCGGCCAGCTCGCCGCCCAGCGTCCCGCCGAGCTCGTCCTCGCCGGTGGAGTGGACGATCGAGAGGCCGGGCTGTTTTCCCCCGCCGGCGGCCCTGACCCTTCCGGTCGGTATCCCCCTTCCGAAGCCCAGCCCGCGCGGCGTCCCCTTGGCGGGGGCCAGCGTCAGCTCGCCCAGCTTCGTCGGCACTTCGGCGGACGTGTCGAGCTTATAGAGCACCTCGCCCGGCTCCTTGGCGATCTGAACGCTCCTGACGATGACGTTCGGCCTTTTAAGCGCCGTTTCGGCGATGGGGTTTTGAGAGGGCACCTCCAGCTTCGGGACGTTCTTGTCCTCAAGCTCCCGCTGAAGCTCCAGCTTCGGCCTCATCAGCCTGGCGAGCGGCCTCCTCAGAGGCCTCGGCCTGTAGGAGACGTCTACCAGCTCAACCCACCCCCGCGTCCTCTCCTCGTAGACAGTTTTGATCGTAAACCCCAGTATGATAAGCCCGATCAGGTGGAGGATCAGCGCTATGAGGAAGGAGGTGAGCGTGTATCTTCCCCTTCTCATCGACTTCACCTTCCCTTTCGATCCTGATTTTCAAGCTCAGACCGTTCCGGCCCGAGCCGGCCTCTATCTCAAGCCTGTCGAAGCCGGAAAGCAGGCCCAGGGCCGAATACAGATCGGCGATCATCTCCGCCCTCTTCCTCTCCCCCCTGAGCCTGAAGGCCAAACCGGCCCAGGCCATCAACCCCCCTAAGCTCCTCGAAAGCTCCCCCGGCCTGCAGACCAGGAGGAAAGGGGGACTCCTCCCCCACTCGGCGCCCTCGATGAGGGGGCGCGCCTTAGGAACGGAGGAGGAGGGGATGACGATTACCAATTTGCCGCGCGATTTGAAAACCCCACACCTCAACCTCAAAGCCCCGCCTGAGATGACGAACCCATCGCCCGCCGGCTCAAACGACCAGCCGATCCCCTCGATCCACCTCCTGAAGGCCTCAAGCCCACCCTCATCGGTCACGACCTCCGCCTCCAACCCCTCCCTCAGGAAGATCGACCCGATTCGGGGGAGGTAGACGGCTAAAACGGCGTCGGGG
>QNBQ01000199.1 GCA_003645735.1 Candidatus Poribacteria bacterium | reverse complement strand
GCCACCTCAAACGGCCTTTCGCCCTCGACGAACGGGGCTATGATGATCTTCCTGTCGGCCCTCCTGCCCTCTTTTCTCTCGTAAAACTCGACCTTCCTCTGGAAGGTGTGAACCTCCTCCCAGGAGAGGGATGATTTTATCTCGATCAGGATCAGCTTATCGTCCTTGAGGACGACGTCCAGCTCCACCTGATCGGGCCTGCCGAAGACGAACCCCTCCTGATCGAACTCCAGATAACCCTGTGCGTCGTAGCCCACCTCTTTCAGCATCTCCCTGATCGCGTTTTTGAAGGCCATCTCGGTGGCGAGCCCCCATCTGGCCCCCAGGGCGCCCAGCTTCGATTCGAACGTCCTCTCGAACCGCTTATGCATCTCGGCCAGCTCCCTGACCGATTCGGAGAGGTTTTCAACCTCCTTGGAAAGCCTATCCACTTCCCTTGAAAGCCTCGTCACCTCCCTCGAAAGCCTTTCGACCTCCTCCTCGGTTCTCTTTTGGGCCTGGGCGAGCTGTTCGACGATGGACTCCAGCCTCGAGAAATCCTCCTTCGTCACCCCGATCCGCCTTATGATCCTCTCCTCCACCGCCTCGATGAGGTCGGATATCGGTCCCCTCAGCTCTGGCGGGAATCTCTCCAGTATCTCGAGATACCCCATCTGACCTCCCCCTTAAAGTTGGTTGGCACCCTGAATTATAGCATAACCCGGCCCGCTTGACATCCGCCCTCCGTTGCTGTAAGCTTATAGGAGCCTGATACGGGTGGGGATCGCGATTATGGCTTCCCTCGACGACGTTCTGGAACACCTCAGATCGAGAAACGACGTGGTCGGCGCTTATCTGGAGAGAACCCCGTGGGGGATGAGGGTTGTGGCGGTCGCCCAGACGGAGCCGCAATGCCTGGAGAAGCTGCTGGCCTCCATCGAGGGCCGGCCCGCCCAGCTGGAGGTCATCGGGCTGAGGGAGCTGGAGAGGGCGGCCAAGGCGGCGGAGAGGAACGCCTACGTCCCCCGAGACCTCCTCAGGCTGGCCGATTCCGAGGTGCTGTTCGACACGATGGCCATCCTCGCCGAGGCGAAGGAGAAGCTGGCTCAGCTGAAGAGGAGGGGGTTCAGGCTGAACGAATCGGAGGTCAGGAGATACAGGTGTGAGCTGGCCCTGTTGTTGAAGGAGTGCGAGGAGGGGGATGAGCTTTCGAGGGCGATCGCGATATCCGAGGGCGCGGCCATGGTTTTGAGGTGCTATATGGATCTGAACGGGCTGAGGTGGACGGATCTGCGGGAGGCGGTCCGGACCGTTAAATCGCGCGACGGAAGGCTTTACGAGCTCATGAGGCGGGCGCTGGGGAAGGGGGAGCTGAGCGAGAGGCTGGAGGCGCTGAGGGAGGCGGCCGAGAGGGTTCTCGAAAAGGCGGGCGGGATCTGGTCGGGCGAGGAGCCGGTCGCCGTGGGGAGGTGCGCCTCCTGCAAAGATTCGGCGATGTGTCTGCGATCGCCCGAGGACGACGCCGAAAGGTTCTTCAAACCGGCGATGTGAGGAGGGGTTTATGTCTAAGAGGTCCATCCTCCCCCTCGACGGGATCTGGAACCTCTACCACACCGACCCGGGGAGGGGGGAGGAGATCGGCCTTCATCTGGAAAGGGAACCGGCCATCCGGCCCATCCCGGCCGAGGTGCCGGGTGAGGTTCACCTCGACCTGAAGCGGGCCGGTATAATCCCCGACCCCTACTACGGCCAAAACGCCAAGCTGTGCTACTGGATACACGGCAGGGACTGGTGGTATAGGAGGAGGTTCGAGGTCGATCGGCCCGCCAGGAGGATTTTGCTGGAGTTCAAAGGGCTTGATACGTTCGCGACCGTTTACCTGAACGGCGAAAGGATAGGCGAACACGAGGACATGCACTTCCCGGCCGTCTTCGACGTGACGGATCGGGTGAGGATCGGCGGGGAGAACGTGCTGGCCGTCAAGCTCGGCTCGCCCGAGTTCGAATCGAAGAAGAGGGCCGGGAAACCCGTCCCCGTCTGGAACGGCACCTACGAGAGGGTCTACACCCGCAAGGCGGAGATGGGATACGGGTGGGACTGGGCGATGCCGATCATGCCGGTCGGCATATACCGGAGCGTCCTGCTCCACCTCGTAGACTCGGCCGTCATAGAGGACGTGTTCGTCAAGCCCAGGGTTTTGAGCGAGGATGAGGCCGAAATCGAGCTGGAGGTGACCGTCAAAAGCTACCTGGAGGAGCCGCGCGAGGCCGTCTTCAGGTTCGAGGCGGAATGCGGGGAGAGCGTTGTGAGCGGCGAGAAAGCCGTGAGGATCGAGCCGGGGGATAACAGGTTTGAGCTGAGCTGCTGCGTCGAAAACCCGAAGCTCTGGTTCCCCTGGACGGTCGGGGAGCCGCATGTTTACCGGATGAGGTCGGAGCTGTTGATGGACGGGGAGGTCGTCGACGAGCACCACACCTCCTTCGGGATAAGGGAGGTGGAGCTGGTCAAATACTCGAGGGAGTCGCCCAACGGGAAGGTCTTCTACTTCGCCGTAAACGGCGTCAGGGTCTGGGCCAAGGGGGCCAACTGGGTGGTGCCCGACCTGTTTTACCCGGCGGTGGACGAGGGGAGGTATAGGCGGCTGATCGAGATGGCCAGGGAGGCCAACATGAACATGTTAAGGGTATGGGGAGGGGGCATAATCGAGAGCGAGGAGTTCTACCGGCTGTGCGATGAGATGGGGATAATGGTCTGGCAGGACTTCCCCTTCGCCTGCGGCATCTACCCGGAGGATGAGGGGTATCTTGAGCTCGTCCGCCGCGAGGCCGAGCACATCGTAAAAAGGCTTAGGAACCACCCCTGTCTGGTCCTGTGGTGCGGCAACAACGAGAACGAAACCCTGGCCCACTCGGTCGGCCTGGAGTATCGGGATCACAAGATCTTCTACCACGTCCTGCCGGAGGTCTGCCGTAGGCTCGACCCCACCAGGCCCTATCATCCCGGAAGCCCCTCGGGCGGGGAGGAGCCGAACTCGCCGGACGAGGGGGACAGACACAGCTGGGACGTGTGGTTCGGGCTTCGGGATTACAGGAAGATCGATGACATGGCCAGGTTCGCCAGCGAGTTCGGCTGTCAGGCTCCCCCCTGTCCCGAGAGCCTCAAGAGGTTCATCCCCCCGGATAAGCTCTGGCCGATAAGCGAGGACTGGCTCTATCATATGATGCAGGCCGAGCGGATGATCTATTGGAGCTCCGAGTTCGGCGCCCCGGGGAGCCTGGAGGAGTTCGTCCGCTCCGCCCAGCTGGCCCAGGCCACGATACTGAAACATTACATCGAGCATTACCGAAGGCTGAAGTTCGTGAACGGCGGGGCGTTGATCTGGGATCTCGTCGCGCCGTGCCCCAACATAAGCTGGAGCCTGATCGACTATTACCTCCGCCCAAAGATGGCCTACTACGAGGTTAAGAGAGCGTTCGAGGAGGTAATCGTATCGATCAAGCCGGAGACGGAGGAGTGGTTCTCGCTGTGGATATCGAACGACAGGCTGACGCCCATCAGAGGGGAGCTTTTGGTTCAGCTGAGGGATTTCAGAGGGAGGGTCAAGCTGGAGGAGAGGCTGGAGATAGAGGTTCCCGAAAACAGCTCGGCGAAGGTGGGCGAGGTGAACGCCAACCCGGAGGACCCGGCCTCCGATTTCCTCTACGTCAGGCTGATCTGCGACGGGAAGACCATCTCCGAAAACAGACATTTCTTCGTCATGGTCAAACACCTGAACATCCCGCCCACGAAGCTGAGCGTCAGGCTCTTGAGCTGCAGCGAGGAGGGAGCGGACGTCGAGATAAGCTCCGACGGATACGCCAGGCTGGTTCAACTCGAGGTCATAGGCAGGGAGGCCTCCTTCTCCGACAACTTCTTCGACATCATAAACGGCGGCGGCAGGACGGTGAGGGTGAGGTTCGAGGGCGGCGAGGGGGCCGCCGAGCTGATCGCCTCGGCCCAAAACGCCGAGCCGGTCAGGATCAAGCTGAGCTGATGGGGGAGGGATGGCCGTGTCGAGGATTTCGATCGCCCTCCTGGCCGTGGCCCTTCTGCTGACCCCCCTCTCCCGGGCCAGGATAGAGAAGCGCCCGGGCGTCGATATACCCACTAGGGTGGTCATAATCAAGGAGGGGGACACGCTTAGGAAGCTGGCCGAGAGGTTCTTCGGCAGCAGGGATAAGTGGAGGGAGTTCCTCAAGACGAACATCATCCCGGATCCGGATCATATCCTCCCCGGGGAGAAGCTCTACGTCCCGATCCTCCCGTCGGATGAGGCCGTCTCCCAATCCCAGCCCGTTATGCTTCTGCTCCAGCCCACCGAGGACGACACCCCCGAGCTGGACGTCAACCCGGTCATGACAGAGCATATCATCGTCGTCAAGGCGATAGACCAGAACGGCAACCCGGTCGAAGGGGCCAGGGTGGAGTGGGTGTTGAGCGATTTCCCCTCTTCGACGGGCGACATAGTCGAGGCGGACGACAACGGGAAGATCAACAACCGATACGCCGTCACCTACACCAACCGCTACCCGGTCCGCCTCAAACGGTCGCCCCGCGACGGGAGGGATCTGCTCATAGGCCCAGGGGAGACGTGGATAGGGATCACATCGGCCTACCCGGGCGAGACGAGGATAGCCGCGATCTGCCCCGCCATCCCGATGGACAAGGAGAGGCTCGTCTTCGTCACGTGCAAGTGGATCGACATCGCCTGGCAGCCGCCGCCCGATCTGACGGCCATGCTGAACTACACCGACAACTC
>QNBQ01000198.1 GCA_003645735.1 Candidatus Poribacteria bacterium | reverse complement strand
CCGACGCCGGCGGGATGGCCGAACCTGAGCCTCATGTGCGGCGTGAACCCCTTGGAGAACGCGATGGGGATGGCCGCCCTGCGGACGGCCCTCTCGAAAGCCTCCTTGACCTCCATGTGGGCCAGGAACCTCAGCATCCCCCTCTTGTGGAAGATCCCCCTGATCTTCTGAACGGGCGATGGCCGCTCGATCGGCTTTATCTCCTCAGGGATCTCCGGCTTGCGGGGCGGGGTCATCGCCTTCAGACACGCCTCCCTCGTGTATCTCATAAGCCCACACCCCATACATCCCGCAACCCTGCAGCTGGGGGTGGGCTCCCTCTTGTAGGCCTTCTCCCGCTCCTTGAGCAGGAACTCCTTGGTCACAAGCGGGTCTATGTGATCCCACGGCAGCGGTTCGCCCAGCCTCCGCTGCCAGGTGTAGATCGTCGGGTCGACCCCCGCCCTCCTGAAGGCCTCCTCCCACAGGTCGAACCTCAGCCGATCCCCCCACGCGTCGAATCTACAGCCGAGCTTGTAAGCCTCGAGCAGCGCCCTCCCAAGCTTCCTATCCCCTCTCGAGAAGACGCCCTCCAGGAAGCTGACCTCCGGCTGGGTCCAGCTCAGCTTTATCCTCCAGCTCTTGAGCAGATCCATCACCCGCTTTATCCTCTCCCTCGACTCCTCCATCGATATCTGCCTCTCCCACTGGAAGGGGGTGTGGGGTTTGGGGATGAAGGTGGCGACGCTGACGTGGAGGTTCGTCCTCCTGTTGACCTTCAATCCCCTCTTGAGCACACGCCTGACCAGGTTGGCTATCCCCTCCACGTCCTCGTCCGTCTCGGTGGGCAGCCCGACCATGAAGTAGAGCTTGATCAGGTTCCACCCCGCCCCGAAGACCTCCCTCGCTATCCGGAGTATCTCCTCGTCGGAGATCGGCTTGTTTATGACGTCCCTCAGCCTCTGGGTTCCGGCCTCGGGGGCGAACGTCAGCCCCGTCTTCCTTATCCTCTGAACCAGCCTCGCCAGCTCTATGGAGAAAGAGTCGACCCTGCTGGAGGGGAGCGATACGGAGACGAGGGATCGGCCCGCCACCTCCACACATCTTTTGACCAGCTCGTAAGCATCGGAGTAATCACAGGTGCTCAGCGACAGCAGCGACACATCCCCGTAGCCCGTCTCCGCGATCCCTTTCTCCAGAATCTCCGCCACCCTCCTGACCGATCTCTCCCTGACGGGGCGGTATATGATCCCCGCCTGACAGAACCTGCATCCGTTGACGCATCCCCTCATCACCTCCAGCGGGAACCTGTCGTGGACGATCCTCATGTATGGGACGATGGGCGGCTCGGGGTAAGGGGCGCTTTCCAGATCTAAAACGACCCGTTTCCTCACCTTCGGGCCTTTTGGGATGAGAAAGCCGTCCTTCGACTCCTCAAGCTCGTATCTTTCGGGCAGGTAAACCCCCTCCAGCCTCGATATCCTGTCCAGGAAATCCGATTTATTCTTCGATTTTCGAAGCTCCTCGACGATCTCGACGATGACCTCCTCCCCATCGCCGATGACGAACGCGTCGATGAAATCGGCCAGCGGCTCGGGGTTGAAGGCGCAGGGGCCCCCGGCTATGATCGGCGGGTCCTCCTCCGACCTCTCCCACCTCAGGAGGGGGATGCCGGCCAGATCCAGGATGTTCAGGACGTTCGTGTAACAGAGCTCGTATTGGAGCGAGAAGCCTATGAGGTCGAACTCCCTGAGGGGGGTGAAGGTCTCGAGGCTGAAGATCGGTATGCCTTCCCTCCGCATTATCTCCTCGGCGTCGACCCAGGGGGCGAAGACCCTTTCGGCCTGCACGCCCCTCATACGGTTCAGGACGTGGTAGAGCACCATCCATCCCAGGTTTGACATGCCTATCTCATACGCATCGGGGAAGACCAGCGCGACCCTCACGTCCACCTCGGAGGGGTTTTTGACGACGGCGTTGAGCTCCCCCCCGATATATCTGGAGGGCTTGCTCACGTATGGGAGAAGCCTCTCTTCAACTCGCTCTCTCATAGCGGATCCCAGAGGAATAGTATATCGAGATGCCCTCCGCCGAGTCAAGCAGGCAGCTTCAACAAGTGATGCTTTTGTGAGTTGAAATTAGGGGCAGGCAAACCTCAGGATGGAGGGGGTGGCGAGGGGAAAGAAGCTCGACCCCAACCATTTAGATCCATCTCTTGACATCCGGTTCCGCCCGGTGATATACTCGCCCCTCGAAATCCGAAGGGTCTTGAGGTGATCTATGCCCCGGATTCCCGAACATCCCCTCTCAACCCTTAAAAAGCGCCATCCCCGTCTCATCGCCTCGGACGGGGAGATGGTGAGGGTTAAAGAGCTGGTGGGAAGGTTGGAGGAGGCGGCGGAGATTTACAGGCGGATGAGGAGGGAAGCCGATAGGATAATGGAGGAGCGGCCCGTCAGGTATGAGATACCCGATGGGCTAAGGCTCCTGGGCGTCAGCCGAACCTGCCTCCGCAGGATCTACGTCTTAGGAACCCTTTTCAGGTTGGAGGGGGATCTCAGATACAAGGAGAGGGCTGTGGAGGAGCTGAAGGCCGCGGCAAGCTTCCCCGACTGGAACCCCCGCCACTTCCTCGACACCGCCGAGATGACCCATGCCTTCGCCATAGGATATGATTGGCTTTACGGCGCGCTGAGCAGGGATGAGAAGGCGATGATCAGGGATGCTATCGTTAACAAAGGGCTGAAACCCGCCCTCGAGGTTTACAGACGGGGAGGATGGTGGGCCTCGTGTAACCACAACTGGAACCAGGTCTGCAACGGAGGGATCGTCATCGGCGCCCTCGCCATAGCGGAGGAGATCCCCGATCTCGCGGATGAGATCCTGAGATACGCGCTCAAGTCGGTTCAAATAGCCATGGGGATGTTCAACCCGGACGGCGGATGGGCGGAGGGGCCGGGGTATTGGGGATACGCGACAAGCTATAACGTCCTCATGTTGGCCGCGTTGGAAACCGCTTTGGGAACCGACTTCGGCCTATCCGAGATGCCGGGCTTTTCCGAGACCGGTTACTTCCCGATTTACATCACAGGCCCTACCGGCAGAACCTTCAACTTCGCCGACGCCCACGACGATCCCCCGCGCGCCCCCCAGATGTTCTGGCTGGCCAGGAGGTTCAACAGGCCGATCTACGGATGGTATGAGAGGTCGATCCCGAAGCGCAAGCCCCATCCCCTCGACCTCATCTGGTTCGATCCCCGGCAGACCGACCCGGTGAAGGAAGGGCTGCCTTTGGAGGGATATTTCGAAAACGTCGAGGTGGTCTCGATGCGAAGCTCGTGGAACGATTCAACCGCGCTATTCGTCGCCCTCAAGGGCGGGGATAACAAGGCGAACCACAGCCATCTCGATCTGGGGACCTTCGTCCTGGACGCGCTGGGGCATAGGTGGGCTGTAGATCTCGGCCCGGACGATTATAACCTCCCGGGGTATTTCGGCGCCAGAAGGTGGAGCTACTACAGGCTGAGGAGCGAAGGGCATAACGTCATCACCTTTGATGACGCGAATCAGGATCCCACGGCCGAGGCGCCGGTGATCCGGTTCGAGTCGAAAGCGGACCTCGCCTCGGCGACGGTCGACCTTTCGGAGGCCTACCCCGGGTTCGCCTCAAAGGTCATCAGGACGATCTCCATCCCCGATCGAAGGAGGGCGCTGATCGAGGATCTGATCGAGCTCAAATCCGAATCGACTCCCATCTGGAACATGCACACCCCAGCCGATATCGAGATAGATGGCCGAACCGCTTTGCTCGGACAGGGGGATGCGGCTTTGAAGGTTGAGGTTATCGAACCCGAGAAGGTTATGTTGGAGGCGCGGGAGGTCTCCGTCCCGCCCCCTCAGAGGCCGATTCGGGGGATCAAAAAGCTCATGATTAAGCCTGTTGCCCCGACGAACCCCCTGAGGATAAAGGTTCTGCTTTCGCCCGGAGGGTGAGGCGATGGAGGAGATCAGGATCAAATGCGATTATCCCCATCTCACCGAGGAGGAAAACATAAGGATCGCGATCGAGGAGATGAGGAGATACGGCGTTTTGCCGGAGGGGAGGGATTACGATCCCAGCAAGTTCGAAGCCCTCAGGGAGGCGGTGAGGAAGAACTTCCGCATACCTTGGACGAGCATCACCCCTCCGATGGAGAGATTGCTTTACGCCATAGCGGCGATAAAGCGGCCCCGGACGATCGTCGGGATAGGGATATATTGCGGCAACACGCTGGTTTGGAACGTCGGCCCGGCCTGCGGCCCCGGGAGGGTCTACCGGGCGGATAGGCTGGTGGGCGTGGACATCGATAGGGAGGCGATAGAGGTGGCGCGGGAAAATTTCAGAAGGATCGGCGCCGAGGAGGTGGAGCTGCTGGCCGAGGACGGCCATGAGTTCCTGGAGAGGATCGATCACCCGATAGAGCTGCTTTACCTGGACGCCTACGGCCCCCTCCCCGGCACAAACGGCCCCAGCACGAAGCTGATCTATCTTACCCTGCTCCAAAGGGCATACGACAAGATACCGAAAGGGGGGCTTGTCATAGCGCACGATACCCTGCCGGCTTGGTTCGTGAGATCAGCCCGTAAATACCTGGAGTTCGTCCGGGACAAAGCCCACTTCCAGGTGAGCCTTTCGATCGAGCCTGACAGGGAGGGGTTGGAGGTGAGCATGAAGTGATGGGGGTTGAAACCGGTTCCCAAAAGGTGGTAAAATTTACCTGCAGACCACCCTTAAGGAGGTAAGCTATGAGATATAGCTTAATGATT
>QNBQ01000197.1 GCA_003645735.1 Candidatus Poribacteria bacterium | reverse complement strand
GCTCCATATCCCTTCCGAAAACCTCCCTTTGAAAGCTCTCACATCTTCTCAAAAACACCTGTATCCGGTCGGATTTCATCCTCGCATCCTCGGCGGAGCTCCCCAGAAGGATCTTCCTCCCTTTGAGGAGCACCTTTTCCTCCTCCCATCCGCTCAACTTGAACCTCATCTGGCTCAACCCCGCGAAGATCACGATCGGCTCGCCCGGGCGTGTAGCGAGATCCAATTCGAACGGCTCCTCCTCACATCCCACCCGATATACCCTTTCGACCTGCTCGGAGCCTGCCCCTTGCTTGAGAAATCCCTTCTCCATCATCTCCAAAACCTCCTCCCTCAAGAGATTTCTCGATTGATGCAGCCTCCATTTCACGGTGGAGAGGGGGAGATCGAGGAACTCGGCTATCTCCCTGTAGCTCAGCCCGTCTATGTAGAACAGGATCAGTATCTGCTGGCTTTTAGGCGGCAGCTTGTTCAAAGCCTCTTTGACGATTTCCTCCATCTCCCTCCGCTCCAGCTCCTCATCGGGCCTGAAAAACGGATCGGGGACGCTGCGCGCCTCGGGCGAATCGAGGGATACGCTCTCCCCAACCCTCCGCCGGAGAGAGGCCCTGGAGCGGAGCCGCATCTTGCACAGGTTCACGGCTATCCGCTTGAGCCACTCCTTGAACTTCTCGGGCTCCTTGAGCTCCGGGAGATGGATATAGGCCCTTATGAAAGCTTCCTGAGCCATCTCCCTCGCCTCCTCGAAATCCCTCAGGAAGTAGTAGCACAGGCCGTGAAGGGCGTTTTGATACCTCATAACGAGGGCTGAGAACGCCTCGACCTCCCCCTGAAGGGTGAGATCGACGAGCTCCTTGTCGCTCAAATTCTCCCCGATCCTCATCCCACTACATATGATGCGTAACTCGGTGGGAGGTTAGAAATCACTATGAGGCCTCCCGCTTGAAGGATAACACGGCAGCTTTTCCGGGGCAACCTCGTGCCTGTGGGGTTGATCTGTATTCGCTTGATCGGGTATCATATTAGCCGCTTCAACGAGCTTGGAGGAGAGGTAGTTTCGAGGGAGCTGCCCAACAGCGGCGAGATGGTAGCGATCGGAAGCGGACTAACGGGGGTTTAAGCGATGTTCAAGAGGATGATCGAGATCCTCAACTTCAGGTTGTTCACCGTCAAGGACATCTCGATAACCCCGTTCCTCATCATCGAGCTGGCCGCTCTGCTGATCGGGGGGTGGATCGCCTCCAAGCAGATCCAGAAGCTGCTGAGGAAACACGCGCTCGAAAAGACGGGGCTGGACGAGGGGACGCAGTTCACGATCCTGAAGATGATCCACTACCTCATCATGGCGATCCTCATCTACCAGGCGATAAGCATGATCGGGCTGGATCTGAAGGGGCTGGCCTTCATAGCCGGGGTGATGTCGCTGGGGATCGGCTTCGGCCTCCAGAACATCGCCTCCAACTTCGCCTCGGGCCTCATCATGATGTTCGAGCGGCCCGTCAGGGTGGGCGATGTGGTCAAAGTAGGGGATATGGAGGGAATCGTGACCGACATCAGGATGAGGTCGACCACGATCACCACGTTCGATAACGTAGCGGTGATCATCCCGAACTCCGAGTTCATAACCAACCGCGTCGTCAACTGGACGCACAGCGATCCGAAGGTCAGGGTTCACATACCGGTGGGGGTGGCATACGGGTCGGACGTGGAGCTTGTGACCAAGCTGCTTTTGAAGATCGCCGATGAACATCCCGACGTGCTGGACGAGCCGAAACCCCAGGTCTTCTTCTTAGGGTTCGGGGATTCATCCCTCGACTTCGAGCTGGCCGTCTGGATCCCCTCCCCGGCCATCAGGAAGAAGGTGATCAGCGACCTGAACTACTCCATCGAGGCGGCCTTCAGGGAACACGACATCGAGATCCCCTTCCCCAAGAGGGACGTCTACATCAAGGCGATGCCGGGGGTGGGGGTTAAGGTTTGAAACATCGAAAGGGGAGGTGCGGGATGAAGAAGTTCAGATTGGGCGTCGCCGCTTTGGTTCACGATCACGTATGGGGCGAGCTGAGGAAATGGCAGGCCATACCCGATGTGGAGATCGTGGCGGCGGGCGACGTCAACCCGCCGCTGCTCGAAAGGGTTCAAAAGGAGTTCGGCGTCCCCAGGGTCTACAACTCCTGGCAGGAGATGATAGAGAAGGAGGAGCTGGACATAATCCAGGCCGCCAGCGAGAACAGCGTCGCTGCCGACATAGTCGAGGCGGCCGCCGAGAAGGGGATACACGTCATATCGGAGAAGCCTATGGCGGCCAGGTTGGAGCAGGCGAACAGGATGGTCAGGGCGGCCCAGAAGGCCGGCATCCTCCTGATGATAAACTGGCCCACCGCCTGGAACCCGGCCATAAACACGATGTTCAGGATGATCAAAAACGGCGATATAGGCGAGCCGTTCTACTTCAAATGGCGCTCCGCGCACAACGGCCCTAAGGAGATCGGGTGCTCGGAATACTTCTGGAGATGGCTCTACGACGAGGAGAAGAACGGAGCGGGCGCTTTGATGGACTACTGCTGCTATTCGGCCGACATGTGCGCTTATCTTTTCGGGCTGCCCAAGGAGGTGACCGGTTTCAGGGCCGTGCTGGTCAAGGATTACCCCGTCCCGGACGACAACGCCATCATCCTGATGAAATACGACAAGCTGTTCGGGATAGCGGAGGCATCCTGGTCGCAGCCGACCAAATACATCACGCCCAACCCGGTCTGCTACGGGACGGAGGGGGCGCTGGCCGTCTGGAACGGTAAGGTGCTGTTGATGAAGCCCGGAGAGGATGTCCGGGAGATAGAACCGGAGCCGCTGCCGGAGGGGAGGAGGAACGGGCCGGAGTATATGATCCACTGCCTAAAAACGGGCGAAAAACCGGAGGGGATGTGCAGCATGGAGGTGAGCCGCGACGCCCAGGAGATACTTGAGGCGGGGCTGATCTCGGCCGATACGGGGAAGACGGTCATGCTGCCGATAGAGGGGTGAGACCCTTAAAACCTCCGGGGCGGTCAGTCCGCCTCGGAGGACCCTTCCCGCGGTTGGGGTTTCGCCTGTCTTTCCCGGTCCCCTCTTATCTCTTCCGCCCTCGACCTGAACCACAGCATGAAGACCAGGGCGGCGGCGAACGATATCGAGACGGCCAGCAGCACCTCCAGGATCAACCTGCCCAGATCGCTCATCAGCGCGAACGCCACGATCGCCAAAACCGCCAGGACAACAGCTCTCATCTCGACCACCCCACATTAGGATTTTCGGTCGGTCCGCCTCGCATCTTTACCCGGAAGGCGATTCGTGGTAAGATTAAATTGAAAACCGAAGCGAGGAGGTCGTCGGATATGAGGGCTGTGTTATCGCTGTTCTTGGCCTTGGGGGTCGCATCCATAGCTTTCGGCGCCGAAAAGGGGATATTGAGGGTCAGCGGCGACAACTCGTGGGTGGCTTTCGTCAACGGCGAGAAGGTGGCCGAGGGCAACAACTGGATGCAGCCGACCGTCTCGGAGTTCAAGCTTGACAGGGGGTTCGCGGTCATAGCGGTTTACGTCCACGACGCCGAGCCGGGCGCTACGGGCAGGGGAGGGTTCCTGGCCGATATCATCTTGGACGACGGGACCTATATAGGCACGAGCGATTGGGAGGGCGATCCGAAGGACACCTGGCCGGGTTGGAAGGCCGATAAGGGCGAGCCGATAGACAAGAGGAAGGACGGCTGGGAGAAGCCAGATTACGACGACTCGGACTGGGAGGAGCCGATGGAGTATGAGCAGTTCGGCGGGGGCATATGGGCCTTTGGGGCGGCGCAGATGAGGCAGATACTGAAGGATCCCGAGTGCATCGCCCACTGGATCTGGGCCGGGCCGAACGATCAGGCGGACGACGTCTACTTCAGGTATACGATAGGCGAGAAGCTGGCCGTCGAGCTCGGGAACAGGCTCGCCACCTGTTGGGGGGCGGTTAAATCGCCGATCTGGTGAGGTTTGGGGTGGCGGGGCTTGGCCCCGTCACCCGTAAGAATCAAACCGCCACCACCTTCTTGACCTCGGGCACCGTCTTCTTCAGCTCCCTCTCGATGCCCATCCGGATCGTCATCTGAGCGAACGGGCAGCCGGCGCAGGTCCCTTTCAATCTGACCTTGACGGTGCCGTCCTCCCCGACCTCCACAAGCTCGACATCTCCCCCGTCCGCCTGCAAAACCTTCCTTATCCTCTCCAGAGCCTCCCTCACCTTCTCCTCCATCGCTTTCAACCTCCTATCTCAGCCATCGAGCGGATCTCGATGGCTCCCGGTTTTACGTTGTGTTTGAAGGGTTTAAGCATGGCGGCCCTCAGGATGAGCGACCTCAGCTCATCCCCGGCCGCGCCCGATCTCAAAGCCCTTTTGAGGTCGATCCCGATCCCCGACAGCAGACAGGGCCTTAGCTTGCCGTCGGCTGAGATCCTCATCCTGTTGCAACTGGAACAGAAGGGTTTCGAAAGGGGGCTTATGAGGCCGATCCTCCCCGCCCCCGCCCTGAAGGTCCGGGCGGTCGAGCCGCCCTCCGCGGGCAACGGCTTCAGATCGATCCCCTCCTCCCTGAGGATATCGAGGATCTGGTCTGAGGGAAAGAAGAGCAATTTGTGAAGCGCTCCTCCAACGCCGAACGGCATCAGCTCTATGAACCTCACATGCCACCCGTATCTTACGGCCATCTCGGCGAAGCGGGGGATCTCATCGTCGTTTAGGCCGCGCATGACCACGACGTTCACCTTAACAGGC